>VFLF01000559.1 GCA_009885185.1 Nitrosomonadales bacterium
GCACCTCTTTATCACCTACGATGACTTGGTAGGGCAACTTTTGCAAACTATGTTCCCGTATTTTATAGGTTATTTTCTCATTTCTCAAGTCCGTTTCGACTCTGAGGCCCTGATTGAGCATTTCCTCGGCCACTTTTGCCACATAGTCGGCTTGGCTGTCGGTGATATTCATGAGCATTACCTGCACCGGGGAGAGCCACAGCGGCATGGCGCCGGCATGGTGCTCGATCAGCATACCAATGAAGCGTTCGAGCGAGCCGAGAATCGCCCGATGCAGCATAACCGGCACTTTACGGCTGTTATCTTCGGCAACATAAGTCGCCCCGAGGCGATCCGGCAGGGCGAAATCAAGCTGAATCGTGCCGCATTGCCAGACCCTGCCTAAGCAATCCTTGAGTGCAAATTCGATTTTGGGCCCGTAGAAAGCGCCTTCGCCGGGCTGCAAGTCATAGGCCAGGCCTTTATGCTTTAACGCCGCTTCTAGGGCGGCCTCGGCTTTATCCCACACCTCGTCCGAGCCGACACGCTTCTCTGGCCGGGTGGAAAATTTAATCCCCACCTCGTCGAAGCCGAAATCTTTGTATACGCTCAGCAATAAGTCGATGAAGGCCGAGACTTCATCCTGAATCTGATTCTCGGTGCAAAAAATATGCGCATCGTCCTGCACGAAACCGCGCACGCGCATGATGCCGTGCAAAGCGCCGGAAGGCTCGTTGCGGTGACAGGAGCCAAACTCGGCCAAGCGCAGCGGCAAATCGCGGTAGCTCTTCAGACCCTGATTAAAAATCTGGATATGGCCGGGGCAATTCATCGGCTTCACCGCGTAGTCGCGTTTTTCCGACTCGGTGGTGAACATATTCTCGCGGTAATTTTCCCAGTGGCCGGATTTCTCCCACAACACGCGATCCATCACCATCGGCGTGCGCACCTCGCGATAGCCCGCGTCGTTGAGCAATCCACGCATGTATTGCTCGATGATCTGCCACATCGTCCAGCCGTGCGGATGCCAGAACACCATGCCCGGCGCTTCCTCCTGCAAGTGAAACAAATCAAGCTGGCGGCCCAGTTTACGGTGATCGCGTTTTTCTGCTTCTTCGAGACGAAATAGATAGGCTTCCTGATCTTCTTTTTTCGCCCACGCCGTGCCGTAGACCCGCGTCAGCATTTCGTTCTTTGAATCGCCGCGCCAATAAGCACCGGCCACCTTCATCAACTTGAACACTTTTAGCTTGCCGGTGGACGGCACATGCGGGCCCCGGCACAGATCGATAAAGTTATCCTGTTTGTAGAGAGAAATATCCTCGTTCGACGGAATCGACGCAATGATTTCTGCTTTGTATTTCTCGCCCATATCACTGAAAAACGTCACCGCCGCATCGCGCGGCATCACCTGACGTTCGACCCTGACATCGCGCTTCGCGATTTCAGTCATGCGCTTCTCAATCGCCGCCAGATCCTCGGGCGTGAACGGGCGCTTATAGGAAAAATCGTAGTAAAACCCGTCATCAATCACCGGGCCGATGGTCACCTGCGCATCAGGAAACAACTCCTTCACCGCGTGCGCCAGCAAGTGCGCCGAGGAATGACGCAGCACCTCAAGCCCCGCCGCATCCTTGTCGGTGATGATCGCCAGCTCTGCGTCGGCGTCGATACAAAACGAGGTATCCACCACCTTGCCGTTGACGCGGCCGGCCAGCGCTGCTTTCGCCAGACCGGGGCCGATGGACGCCGCCACGTCGGCAACCGTCATCGCCTTGTCAAACGACCTGACTGAACCATCCGGAAGTTTTATGTTGACCATTTTGAAGTCTCCAAACCACCAATAAAAAAGTGCGGACTAGCCGCACTTTTAAATTCATCTTAAAACAATACAGACGCGACTAGGCATTCGAGAAACGGCCAATCCAAGTTCGCAACACCCGGATTACCAAGCCACTCATTTTCCGCGCCCCTTTGTATACTTTGGTACCCCTGTCCGTCAAACAACCGCTAAAGCGTTCTTCCTGAAACTTCGGTCGAAAGTTGGTAGGCGCGATTGGACTCGAACCAACGACCCCCACCATGTCAAGGTGGTGCTCTAACCAGCTGAGCTACGCGCCTAAAGAAAAAGGATTTTATCGGAATCGGCTCGACAAAGCCACTCCCCATTTTTCGCGCGCCGCGCTATGATTACCGCATTCAGTTGAGCGGAGGCAACCCACATGACTCGTCGGCGATCATCGACTTCGGTAACACTTGTGCTTGTCGGCGCATCGGCGCTCACTGCGTGCGGGCCCAGTCCACAAAGTTCCAATACCATGCGGCGTGACATGTATGCCAGCAAGGCAGACTGCATGACGGATTGGGGCGCCGATCCAGCCAAGTGCGAGCCCGCCAAATCCACCTCCGGCACGCGCACCGGCAGTTCGCACTACTGGGGTCCCGCCTATTCCCACGGCAGCTACGGCAGCAGCCGCAGCTCGTTGAGCGACGGCGCCAGCGACGCGGCACGGCCCGGCAGCCGCGCCATCGGCACTACCGGCGTATCGCGCAGTGGCTTCGGATCCAGCGCGTCATCACACAGCAGCAGTAGCGGTCACGCGAGCAGCAGCGGCAGTTGATGCAACGCGAGACCCTCAAGCCGCGCGCCAACTGGCAAAGCCAGTTCGAGGATCTCGGCTTTCATTTTCACAGCCTCGACGATGTGTATTGGGACGAGTCGGCGTGTTACCGCTTTTCCACCAGCGAAATCGACATGATCGAAGAGGCGACCTGGAAGCTGCATGAGTTGTGTATCAACGCAGTCGATCATGTGATCACCCAGCGCGCGTTTAAGCCATTCGCGCTGCCGGACTGGTTTCTCGAATACGCGGTGGATTCATGGAACGCCGACGACCCCACGCTGTTCGGTCGCTTTGATTTCAGATACGACGGCATCAACGCGCCCAAGCTGCTCGAATACAACGCCGACACGCCGACCTCTCTGATCGAATGCGCAGTGGCGCAATGGAACTGGCAGCAGGAAGTCAAACCGCGTCACGACCAATTCAATTCGCTGCACGAGCGCCTGATCGAGCGCTGGAAGGAAATCCGCGATCATTACGAAAACCCGGTGGTGTATTTCGCCTGCGTGAAAAACAACATAGAGGATTTCGGCAACGTTGAATACATGCGCGACACCGCGATACA
>VFLF01000074.1 GCA_009885185.1 Nitrosomonadales bacterium
ACCACCAAGGGTTCGGGTTACTCGCAGATATAATCTTCCGCGCGATCTTTCATATCGCCCCGACAAGGAGCCACCGTGGACTTACGATACACGCCCGATGAAAAAAAATTTTGCGATGAAATACGCGAATTTTTCCGCACTGCGCTGCCCGCGCCCATCCGTCGCAAAATGGAACTGGGCCAACGCCTGTCGAAGGAAGATACCGTCGTCTGGCAACGCATCCTCAACGCCAAGGGCTGGGCGGTGCCGAGCTGGCCGGTGGAATGGGGCGGCACCGATTGGGGCCCGGTCAAGACCTATATCTTCAAGGAGGAAATGCAGCTCGCGCCCGCGCCGGACCCGCTGAGTTTTAACGTCAGCATGGTCGGCCCGGTACTGATCGCCTTCGGCACCGATGCGCAAAAGCGCCATTTTCTGCCGCGCGTGGCGAATCTCGATTACTGGTTTTGTCAGGGCTTTTCCGAGCCGGGTGCAGGTTCCGATCTTGCCTCGCTGCGCACCTCCGCCAAGCGCGACGGCGACCACTACATCGTCAACGGGCAAAAAATCTGGACGTCGCGCGCGCATCACGCCGACTGGATGTTTTGCCTGGTTCGCACCAGCACCGAGGGCAAGCCGCAAACCGGCATTTCCTATCTGCTGATCGACGTCAAAACGCCCGGCCTCACCATTCGTCCGATCCACACTATTGACGGCGAGCATCATTTTAACGAGGTGTTTTTCGACAACGCGCGCGTTCCCGTCGAGAACATCGTCGGCGAGGAAAACAAGGGCTGGGGCTACGCCAAATACCTGCTCGGCCATGAGCGCGTGGGCATCGCGCGCATCGGCATAGCCAAATATCGCATCCAGCGCGCCAAGGCACTGGCCGCCGAAGTGATGGTGGGCGACACACCACTGGCGCAGACCGAACGCTTCCGCGAAAAAGTTGCTGCGATTGAAATCGAGTTAAAGGCACTGGAGATCACGCAGATGCGTGTCGTCGCCAACGCGGTGCATCTGCCGCCGGGCGCGCCCGATCCCACCTCGTCGATACTCAAGTTGAAAGGCACCGAGTTGCAGCAGGCCACCACGGAGATTTTGATGGAAGTAGCCGGCGCGCACGCCATGATCCGACAGCCGGAACATCTGTGGGGCACAGCCACCGAGCCATCGATCGGCCCGGAGTGGACCGCCACCGCGGCGGCGGATTATTTTTACACGCGCGCCGCGTCGATCTACGGCGGATCGAACGAAATTCAGAAAAACGTCATCGCCAAACGCATACTTGAGCTTTAATCCTCGCGGCCAAACCAGGGAAACAAGCACATGGACTTTGATTTCAGCGACGAACAACGCATGTTGAAGGATAGCGTCGGGCAACTGATCACCGACCGCTATGATTTCGAGCAGCGCAAAAAATACATGAAGGAAGCCACCGGCTACAGCCGCGCGCAATGGGAGCAGTACGCCGAGATGGGTTTGCTGGGCCTGCCGTTTGACGAACAGTACGACGGCAGCGGCGGCGGCCCGGTGGAGACCATGATCGTGATGGAAGCCTTCGGGCGCGGCCTGGTGCTGGAGCCGTATCTCGCCACCGTGGTGCTGGGCGGCGGCTTGGTCAACTTGGGCGGCAACAACGCGCAGCGCGCGGCGATACTGCCGAAGATCGCCGACGGCAGCCTGCTGATGGCCTTTGCACACAGTGAAGCGCAATCACGCTACGATCTGGCCGATGTCGCCACCACCGCCAAACGCGATGCCGACGGCTGGATACTCGACGGCGAAAAAAGTTTTGTCGCGCACGGCAACTGCGCCGACAAGCTGGTGGTGTCCGCGCGCATCTCGGGGAGCCGCGCAAGTCGCGACGGCATTGCGCTGTTTCTGGTCGATGCCAAGGCGCCGGGTGTGTCGCGCGACAGCTACGAAACCCAGGATGGCCTGCGCGCGGCGCAAATCAGACTGTCGGGCGTGAAGGTCAACTCCAATGATGCCATCGGCGACCCCGGCAAGGCGCTGCCGCTGATCGAGCGCATTGCCGACCACGCACTGACCGCGGTGGCCGCCGAAGCCGTCGGCGCGATGAGTGCGGCGCATGAAATCACGCTCGACTACCTACGCACGCGCAAGCAGTTCGGTGTCGCCATCGGCAGCTTTCAGGTTTTGCAGCACCGCGCGGTGGATATTCTCGTGAGCCTTGAACAAGCGCGCAGCATGGCGCTTTACGCCACCATGATGGTGAACGATCCCGATCCAGCGGAACGCTCCAAGGCCGTCTCGGCAGCCACCGTGCAGATACGCCGCTCCGGCAAGTTCATCGGCCAGCAAGTCGTTCAATTACACGGCGGCATCGGCATGACTCTCGAATACAAAATCGGCCACTACTTCAAGCGCCTCACCGCGATGGAGTCATTGCTGGGCGACACCGATCACCATCTCGCCGCCGTGGCGCGCGCGGGCGGACTTATTGAGGCACACCTCTGACATGCAACACGAAATCGTCATCACCGCGCAGGGCCACAAACCCACCGCGGAACGTCTGGCGCGGGAATTTACCGCACTCAAATTATGGGAAGCCACTGACCGCGCGGCGGCGCTCAAGTCCGCCGCACCGCGCGTGCGCGGGCTGGCCCACACCGGCCACGCCAAGGTGGACAGCGCGATGATGGATGCGCTGCCCAAGCTCGAAATCATTTCCAACTTCGGTGTCGGCGTGGATCAGATCGATCTCGCCGCCGCCAAACAGCGCGGCATCATCGTCACCAACACCGCCGGCGTGCTGAACGAGTGCGTCGCCGACTGCGCCATGGCGCTGGTGCTGAGCACGCTGCGCAAAATTCCGCAGTCGGGCGCGTATCTGCGCGCGGGCCTGTGGCAGACGCGCGGCGCGTATCCGCTGGGCACCTCACTCGGCGGCAAAACCCTCGGCATCCTGGGCCTAGGCCGCATCGGCGAAGCCATCGCCAAACGTGCCCAAGCCTTCGGCATGGTGATCCGTTATCACAATCGTAGCCGCAAAGACGTGCCCTATGCCTACGACGACAGCGCGGTGGCTCTGGCGAAAACCGCCGACGTGCTACTGGTCATCACCCCCGGCGGCGCGGATACCGACAAGCTGGTCAACGCCGGGGCGCTGGATGCGCTCGGCCCGCAGGGGTATCTCATCAACGTCGCGCGCGGCTCGGTGGTGGACGAACAGGTGCTGTTGCGCTATCTGCAAGAAAACAAAATCGCCGGCGCAGGACTCGATGTTTTCGAGCATGAACCGAAGGTGCCGCCGGAATTTTTCACGCTCGACAACGTGGTGCTCACCCCGCATGTCGCCAGCGCAACCATCGAGACCCGCAAGGCGATGGGCGATCTGCAAATCGAGAATCTGCATCTGCATTTCGCCGGCAAGCCGGTGAAAACGCCGGTGATATAGCGAGTCTATTCGACTTACTCCGCCTTCACCCCCGCCGCCTTCACCACCTTCGCCCACTTCTCCGTCTCCAGCGCGATATACGCCGCAAACTGTTCCGGCGAACCACCGACCACATCGCCGCCCTCTTCCGTCAGGCGTGTGCGCACGATGGGAATTTGCAGCACCGCGGTAATTTCCTTGTGCAGTAGCGCGGCGATTTCACGCGGCACTTTCGCCGGCAGCAGCACGCCGTACCACTGCATGGCCTCAAAGCCGGACAATCCGCTCTCTGCCACCGTGGGTACATCCGGCAGCACCGGCGAACGCAGCGGGCCGCTGACGCCCAGTGCGCGCAAGCGGCCTGACTTCACATGCGGCAAGGTCGGCACGATATTGTTCATCGCCAGCTGCACTTGCCCCGCGATCAAATCCACCGCCGCCGGCGCGCTGCCGCGGTATGGCACATGCACCACGTCCACACCCGCCATGTTCTTGAATAACTCCATCGCCAAATGCGACATTGCGCCCATGCCGGAGGACGCGTAGCTGTATTTCTTTGGGCTGCCTTTCAACAGGCGAATCAGCTCGGCGCTGGATTTTGCGGGCAACGCCGGATTCACCGCCAGCACAAACGGCGCGCGGCTCACCTGCATCACCGGCGCGAAATCACGCTTCACGTCATACGGCAGTTTTTGCAGCGCGGGATTCACCGCGATGGCGCTGCCGGTATTGATCAACAACGTGTAGCCGTCTGGATTGGCCTTCGCCACCACATCCGCGCCAATCACACCACCCGCACCTGGCCGGTTATCAACGATCACCGTCTGCCCCATACGCTCGCCGAGTTTTTCGCCGACCGCGCGCGCCACAAAATCCGAACCACCGCCGGGCGCAGAGCCGGTGACGAAACGCATCGGCTTGGTGGGATAGCCCGCTATTCCGGCTGCCTGTGCTGACACGCCAGCCGCCAGCAGCACTATCAACCCCGCACGCACAAAATACGTCGTTCGATCCATATTGGCAGACATATTGTAAGTATTTGTTTTTATTGATAAATAATAAATACCGTCTTCAGGCGCGCTCGGCGGCCCGCGCGCACGCTGCCGCAAGATCAGGCACAAAATTCGCGGCGCCCAGCCGCGCAGCGAAACCTGAACGTTCAAACAGGGAACGCGGCTGCTCGTTGGCGCCTGCGATGATCAGCATCTTGCCGTTTTTTTTGAGCTTGCGATGCAAGACATCGAGCATGTCGAGTCCGGTGGTGTCGACATTGATGGTTTTCTGCATGTCGAGAATCAGCGCGCGCGCCGGATCGGCCGGGTCGGCGTGAACGAGCAGCCGCTCGATCTTGTTTGCTGAGCCGAAAAACAACGATCCATACACGCTATACGCGCGCACGCCCTGTCCCGCCACCACCGCCGGCACCGAGAGTTCGCTAACGCGCGTAAGCCCCGAAATACGCGTAATGAAAAACAGTGCGGCAAGCACCATGCCGGCCTCCACCGCCACCGTCAGATCCAGTACTACCGTCAGCACGAACGCCGATAGCAGCACCGCGCGGTAGTTGAAGGTATAACGCCGCAGCTCCCTGAAATCGCGCCACTCCGCCATGTTCCACGCCACCACCACGAGTATCGCTGACAGCACGCACAGCGGAATGTGTTTGGCTGCGGGCGCGGCAATCAGCACGATCAGCAGCAGGGTGAACGCATGGATGATGCCGGAGACCGGAGTGACTGCGCCCATGTTCACATTGGTGCTGGTGCGCGCGATGGCGCCGGTGGCGCAAAAACCGCCGAACAGCGGCGCTACCAGATTGGCGATGCCCTGCGCCATCAACTCCTGATTCGGGTCGTGACGGTCGTCGATCATATTGTCCGCAACGGTCGCCGACAGCAGGGATTCGATAGCGCCGAGCAAGGCGATCGTAAACGCTGGAAACACCAGGTAGCGCAACGTATCGAGCGTGATCGACGGCCACACCAGCGCAGGCAGCGCGTGCGGCATCTCGCCGAAGCGCGAGCCGATGGTTTCGACGTTTAGTTGCAGCAGCGCGGCCGCGATTGTGCCCGCGACCAGCGCGACCAGAGGGCTCGGCACGACGCGCCACGCCTTGGGCCAGAACACGATCAGCGCGAGGCACGCCAGTCCCAGACCCATGCTTTCGATATTCACGGTGGGCAGGGCCTTCCACAACAGGCTGACCTTGGCAAAAAACTCGGCTGGTAGCGCTGCCGTGTCCAGCCCGAAGAATTCCTTGACCTGCGACAACAGAATCAGTACCGCGATGCCCTTGGTGAAACCACTGATCACGGATACCGGAATAAACCGTATCCAGGTGCCCATGCGTGCAAGTCCCATGGCGAGCAGCATGGCCCCCGCCATCATGGTGCAGATCAGCAGGTTGGCAACGCCATATTGAGTGACGATGCCATAAACGATGACGATAAAGGCGCCCGTCGGCCCGCCGATCTGCACTCGCGAACCGCCCAGCGCAGAAATGATAAAGCCCGCGATAATCGCGGTGTAAATACCTGCCTCGGGTTTCATGCCCGAGGCGATGGCAAACGCAATCGCCAGCGGCAATGCCAGCACACCCACCGTGACGCCAGCGGCGGCATCGGCCGCAAACTGACTCGACCTGTAGCCTTGCAGCGCATTGACCAGCCGTGGACGGAAACGAGGCAGCCGGATCATGTCACGCGTGAGGACACAGAGGACATCAGTAGACGCCCGATCGTGCGATCATTTTTGTGTTGATTCCAATGCCAATGTCCCGTTTGCTTAAGGTGACAGCGCGAATTCAGCGCGCATCCTCATTATAAACGCCGCCTTCACACACCACCAGCCGCGCGCCGTGCATTCCGCTACAATGCCGCGCTTTCATCATCCTACTTTTTTCATGTCCGC
>VFLF01000688.1 GCA_009885185.1 Nitrosomonadales bacterium
CGGCGCATCCATCGGCGGCGGCGTCGATGTTACCGCGCGCGTGCTGGCCATCAAGTTGTCGGAGCTTTTTAAGCAGCAATTCATTGTTGAGAATCGCGCGGGCGCCAGTGGAAATATCGGTACCGAGGCGGCGGCGCGCGCCGTGCCGGATGGTTATGTACTGCTGATGGGCACTATTGGAACGCTAACTATCAATCCCGGCCTGTACAAGAACCTCACGTTCGATACGGTGCGAGACTTTGCACCCATCGTGCGCGCGGCCGACGCCACCAATATTCTGGCGGTGCATCCGTCGGTGCCGGCGCGCAGCGTGAAGGAGCTGACCGCGGTCGCGAAACGGCGGCCCGGTGAAATGCTGTTTGGCTCACCACAGAACGGCACCGCCGGTCATTTGGCGGGCGAGCTTTTCAACAGCATGGCCGGCGTGAAGCTGGTGCATATTCCGTACAAAGGCGGCGCTCCCGCGATGATCGACCTGATTTCGGGGCAGATACATTTGATGTTCGCTACGGCAAGCACGTCGGTGCAGCACATACGCTCCGGTAAGCTGCGAGCGCTGGCGGTGACCACGGCGAAGCGCGCGGCGCTGGTTCCCGAACTGCCGACCATGATCGAGGCGGGGATGCCGGGGTTTGAAGTCAACAACTGGTACGGTTTGGTCGCGCCGGTGAAAGTGCCGCCCGAAATTATTGCGACGCTGAACCGGCAGGTGCGCGTGGCGCTGGAATCCCCCGACGTGAGGGATTCCATGCTGAAGCAGGGGATCGATCCGGCCGGCGGCACGCCCGATGAATTCGGCGCTTACATCAAATCCGAACTGGCAAAATGGAGCAAGGTCATCAAGGCTTCCGGCGCCACCGCGCAGTAGCGCAGTGGATTAGGCGTATCAGGCTTCCACAGTCGAAGGCAGGCCCGCTTTTTCGCTGACGATATCGCGCCACACGAGATACGTGACATCGCCGTCATCGGTGGCCACCGATGTATGTACCATGTTCGGTGGTATATGCAGCAGGCTGCCCGTGGGCACGATGAATTCCTGCCCGTCCATGTTGACCTTCATTGCGCCTTTCAGCACATAGTTGAACGTCTCGTCGGGATGGTAATGCGGCTTGGAGCCGGTGCCGACTTTCTTCGTTACCAGGCCGCTGTAGATGCGCTCGCCCGTGAAGGATGATCCTTGCGATGTGGACAGTGCGCCGAGGGTGGCGGTTTTCTCCATGGTGTGAAAGTTGTAGACGAAATTTCTTTTTCCGGATTGCGATGGGTTGGTCATGTTTGGCTCCATTCTAAGGTTTGACGGTAAATCTAACGAAATCAATTGATCTTTACCTAAAACAAGAGGTCTTTCACTATCGCACAATACCGCTGGACGTCTGTCCCGATTCCTATCCTACTGCGGCCACTATTCCGCGAACACTTCCTGCAAGGTGCGCAGCACGTCGGTAAGCGTCTTATCCGTTACCGCTCCCATTTTTTTGACCAGGCGCGTCTTGTCGAGCGTGCGCATCTGATCAAGCAGAATCAATCCGGTTTTGCGGCGGAACGTTACGGGTATGCGATAGGGCGCGGGCTTGCTGCCCGTCGTCATCGGCGCGACGATAACGGTTCGCAGATAATCGTGCATCTCCGGTGGCGATACGATTACGCAGGGGCGTGTCTTTTGAATTTCACTGCCAACCGTTGGGTCAAGCGTAGCCAGCCAGATTTCACCGCGCTTTACCACGCCAAGTCCTTATCGGATTCATTGCCGAACTCGGGCCAAACGAGTGCGTCATCGCCGGTTGCGACGATGGCTCTGCTGGCATCGGCCCAGCCCTGGCGCGTTTTCTTTTCCGGCTTGCGAATCACAATGGCGTTGTTTTCGATCTCAATCTCGACTTCGCCTTCTTCGCTATCCATGCCCGTTTGCGCCAGAAACGGCTTGGGAATCAGCACGCCTCTGGAGTTACCCATTTTGCGAATCAGTGTTTTCATGCGTTGCCTCCGTCGAAGTAACAACAATGTTAGACTGTAATCGTCACGATGTAAATACAATGTTGGAACTTCGCGCATGCGCGCAGGGCGCCAGTACAGACTAACGCGATGGGATTTATTAAGGAAAATCATGGATTTGGATCTCCACGGCAGAAAAGCCATCATCTCCGGCGCCAATCGCGGCATCGGGCTCACCATTGCGCAGCATTTCGCGGCGGAAGGCATCGCACTCGCCCTGCTGGGCCGCAATGAAGCTGGGCTTGCCGATGCGGCGGCTCAGGTGCGCGCCAGGCACCCGGCGGCAAAGGTGTGCACGGTGGTGATGGATCTCGAACAGCCGCAAACCATCAGCCCGGCGGTAGAGACTTCAGTCAAGCAACTCGGCGGTGTCGATATTCTTGTTAATTGCGCGGGCGGCGCGTATCGCGGGCGGCTGGAAGAAATCCCCGATGAGATGTGGGAGCGTTACTTCAAGGTGAAGCCGCTGGGGTTGCTGCGCATGACGCGCGCGACATTGCCGCATCTCAAAAAATCCGATCAGGGTCGCGTCATCAATATCTCCGGCACGCGCGGGCGCGAGCCCGAAGCACATTCAATGATGTCGGGGCCGATCAACTTTGGAACGCTGAGCGTGACCAAGGCCATGGCGAACGAATTCGGTCCATTCGGCATCACCGTCAACGCCATCGCGCCCGGCTCCACGGCGACACGGCGCTTTACCGAGTTGGTTGAAATCACAGCGCGCGAACGCGGGTTGTCGCTGGAGAAAGCCGAGCAGTATTTGTTGCAGGAAGTGCCGCTCGGCAAGGTGATACAGCCGGAAGACGTGGCTGATCTTGCGGTGTTCCTGGCGTCGGCGCGTTCGCGGCTGATCAGTGGCACAGCGATCAATGTGGATGGCGGAAGGACGCGCAGCATATGAGCGTGCCTGATACGCTTCGTCTGGCAACTGTCGTCTTGCTGGCTTACGCGGGTGGCACTGTATTTGCGCAAAACTACCCCACCCGCCCCTTACGCTTGCTGGTACCCCTTGCGCCCGGCGGCGGCAACGACACCACGGCGCGGCTTGTGGGCGCGAAACTCTCCGAAAGCCTGGGCCAGCAGGTGGTGGTGGAAAACCGCCCGGGGGGTGCGGGCGTGATCGCGTCAGAGATTGTCGTCAGGGCGCCGGCGGACGGCCACACGCTGTATCTTGCCAGCACCACGTTCACTGCAGCGCCGAGCTTGGTGAAAAAACTGCCGTTCGACACGATCAGGGATTTTGCGTCGGTGACGCGGTTGGCGGTGGTGCCGGCGGCGCTCATCCTGCATGCATCACTGCCGGTAAATTCGGCGCGGCAGTTGATTGCGCTCGCCAAGGCGAACCCGGGGCAGGTCACCTTTGGCTCGGCGGGTGTGGGCAGCGGCTCGCATCTGTCGGGAGAATTGTTCAAGCTGACCGCGGGTGTGAATCTGCTGCACGTGCCCTACAAAGGCAGTTCGCAGGTAACCACCGCGCTGCTGTCGGGCGAAGTGATGGTGGCGATCACCAATCCGATTTCATCAATGCCGCACGTCAAGGCTGGGCGCATCAGGAATCTCGGTGTCACCAGCCTGCAACGCTGGCCGCTGTTCGCCGATTACCCCACGCTCAACGAATCCGGCGTGCCAGGTTACGAACTGCTGATCTGGAACGGCATCGTCGTGCGCGCCGGCACGCCGCAGCCGATCATCGAGCGGTTGCACCGCGATCTCATCAGAGCCGCGAATCAGCCGGACATTGTTTCCAATCTTGCAGCCGACGCCTCGCGTGCGATGGTGATGACGCCGGAGGCGTTTGGCGCTTACCTTCGCGATGAGATTACCAAGTGGGGGCAGGTGACGAAGTCGGCGGGGATACGGGCGGAGTAACTTGGTCGGTAAGGCTGGCCGGCCCAACATCGGTGGGGTTCACTACGCTCACCGCCAACCTACCGTGTTGCGGTGGACACAATCTTCGTGCCCACCCGCGCAACAGCTGAAACTAATTAATCTTCACCCCGCCGGCCTTCATCACTTTCGTAATCTTCTCCACCTCACTACGCACAAATTTGTCAAAATCCTCCGGCGAAGAAGGCTTGACCACCGCGCCGCGTGCTGAAATTTTATCTTTAATGTCGGCAATATTGAGCACGCGAGCGACTTCCTGAGATATCTGATTCACCACTGGGCGTGGCGTTTTCGCGGGCGCGAACATGCCGTACCAATGATCGAACACGTAGCCTGGTAACCCGGCTTCGCCGATGGTGGGCACGTCGGACAGCGCGGGTGAGCGCGCGGCGGTGCTGACGGCGAGCGCGCTCAAGCGCTTGTCCTTGATGAACGGCAGGGTGTTGCCGATGGGGGCGAAGGCGTAATTCAGACGTGCCGTCATGGCATCGGTGATGACCTCGGGCACGCCCTTGTAGGGCACGTGGGTGAGTGTCAGGTCTGCCATCTGCCGGAACAATTCCCCGGTGATGTGGGTGCCGCTGCCGACACCGGCGTGGCCGTAGTTCATGTTGCCTTTTTGTTTGACCACCGCGATCAGTTCCTTCATCGACTTGATGCCGGCGGAGGGGGCGATGATGAGCACATTGGGCAGGCTGGTGGCTTGCGAGATGCCGGCGAAATCGCGCAGGGTGTCGAACGGCGCGTTGGGATAGAGCGCCGGGGTGGCGGCGTGCGACACCGAGTTGAAAAACAGCGTGTAGCCGTCGGCGTTGGCGGCGGTGAC
>VFLF01000608.1 GCA_009885185.1 Nitrosomonadales bacterium
AAAAGTGAGCGGTGGGTGGCTACAGCTTGATCTTCGCCGCCTTGATGACCTTCGCCGATTCGGCGATTTCCGCGCGTATTTCCCGCGCAAACTCCTGCGGCGTGTTGCCGCCGGGCGTGCCGCCGTCGCGCGCGAATCCGGCGATGATGTCGGGCTCCTTCAACACCTTGACGCTTTCGCCGTAGAGGCGATTGATGATGGCCGCAGGCGTGCGCGCGGGTGCCACCAGCCCGTACCACGAGCCGTGGATGTAGCCGGGAAAACCCATTTCGCTGTAGGTCGGCAAGTCGGGCAGTATCGCGATGCGCTGCGCGCTGGATACCGCGATGGCGCGCAGACGCCCGGCCTTGATGTGCTGCATGAACACGCCCGGATTCGCCGACATGATGTCGATTTCGTTGCTGAGCAGAGCCAGCGTGCCGGGGCCGGCGCCTTTGTAGACGACCTGCGTTACGTCGATATTTTGTTCCAGCCTGAATCGCTCCATCGCAAGGTGCCCCGCCGAGCCGATGCCGGAAATGCCCCAGATCAATTTACCCGGACTGGCTTTGGCGTAATCGACCATCTCTTTGAGTGTGCGCGGCGTAAAGCCGGATCGGGCGGCGAGCAGGCTGGTGACATCGGCGATTTTGGTGACCGGCGCAAAATCCGCAGCGGGATCAAAGGGAATCTTCATCAAATTGCCGGTCACCGTCATCACCGATACCGCGCCCACCAGCAGCGTGTAGCCGTCGGGCGCGGCGCGCGCCACGGTTTCACCCGCCAGCACGCCGCCCGCGCCGCCGCGGTTTTCATAGACGATGGATTGACCGAGCCTGTCACTCAGTTTTTGCACGAACGGACGGCACACCACATCCGCCCCGCCACCGGTGGCGAAGGGAATCAGCAGGCGAATCGGCTTGCTGGGATACGCGCTTTGCGATAGAGCGGTGCACGACAGCGTGAGTGTTATCAGTCCCGTCAGTGCAATCGACATTACCTTCATGAACAACCTCGCTTTTGAACAACGAATGGCTATTTTGCTAGTGTAGTATACGTCGCACATTATGTGACGGTTTACATTGAGTGCCCGCATGACATCCGACGACGCCGCATTGCGGCAGGCCGAATCGTTTTACAACTTGCCGCTCGAACAGCGCAACATCGGCCGCTTTTTGCGCCTTCGCGCGGCGCAAGACGGTGACCGTCCTTATCTCACGGTGGGTGCTAACGCCGACGCGCGCACTTACACGTTCGCGCAGACGGAGAAGCGCTGCCGCGATCTGGCGCGCGGGCTTGCGCAACGCGGCATCAGGGAGGGCAGCCGTGTGATTATTTTGCTGCCCAACTGCGCCGAGTTTGTGTTCGCCTGGTATGCGTGCAGCCTGCTCGGCGCGGCGATCGTACCGTTGAATACCAACCTCAAAGGATTGCTGCTGGAAGCGCAGATCGAGGATGCGCAAGCCGACGCAGTGATCGTCAAGGATGAATTGCTGCCGGCGCTGGAGTCGATGTGTGATGAGGTCCAGCGCAAGCTGCCGTGGCTGGCGGTGGTGGGCGACGCGCAAGGTCCGCGCAATATTGTCGACTCATGCGCCATCATGCCTTTTGATGAACTTTATGTCGCGCAAGGCGCAGACCCGGAAGTCGCCGCTGATTTTCGCCGCATCCAGATGATTTCATACACCTCCGGCACCACCGGGCCGTCGAAAGGCGTGATGCTGCCCGATGCGCTGACGTTTACCTCGGCGGGCACGTTCATGCGCCTCTCCGGCATGACGCGTGACGACGTGTTGTACTCGCCGTTGCCGTTGTTTCATGGGCTGTCGAGCCGCATGTGCGCATTGCCCGCGCTGGTGCTGGGCGCGCACGCGGTGATCGACGAGCGGTTCAGCGCCTCGCGCTACTGGGAGCGCGCGGCGCAATGCGGGGCCACACTCGCTTACGTGGTGCATGCGATCGTGCCGTTAATCAAGGCGCAGCCGCCCGGCGCCTTCGACCGGGCGCACCGCGTGCGGGCGATTTTCAATGCCGCGCATGATCTTGAATTCGAGGAGCGCTTCGGCGTGCGCGCGCTGGAGGCGTTTGCGATGACGGAAACGAGTTATCTGCTGTACACGCCCTATGCGAATGACGGTATGCGCACCTTCGGTTCCACCGGGCGCGCGCACGAGGATTGGGATATCGAACTGGTCGATGACCACGATAGGCCTGTGCCGGTGGGGCAGCCCGGCGAACTGGCCGCACGCCCGCGCAAACCCTATATCGTGATGCAGGGTTATTACAACAAACCGCAAGCGACGCTCGATGCTTGGCGCAATCTGTGGTTTCACACCGGCGACATTCTGCGGCGCGACGAGCAGGGCAATTATTTTTATATCGACCGCAAGAAAGAACGTATCCGTCGGCGCGGCGAAAACGTCTCCTCGTCCGAGGTCGAGCGCGGTGTCGCCGTGCATCCGGCGATTGCCGAGTGCGTGGTTCTCGCGCATCCGGCGGCGAACGGCGAAGATGATATCCGACTGGTGGCGGTGCGCAAGGACGGCACGCTTGTCGCCCCCGACGAACTCTTTTGCTGGCTGCGGGAGCGTTTGCCCAAATTCATGCTGCCGCGCTATATCGAATTCGTTGATGCCTTGCCGCGCACCGGAACCAACAAGGTGGAAAAGCGCGTGCTAGCGCAGCAAGGGCCGGGCGTGGATGCGTGGGATGCGGAATCACAAGCCTCAATCAACGCAGGCGGCACATGAAAGCCGTGGTCTGCACCGCGCTGACGGGCGCATCGTCTATCAAGTTGATGGAGTGGCCCGCGCGCCGCCCCGATGCCGGAGAGATTCGCGTCGCCATCCATGCGGGCGGGGTGAATTTCGGTGATCTGCTGGTGACGACAGGCAAGTATCAGGTGAAGCTCGATCCGCCCTTCGTGCTGGGCACCGAAGGGGCGGGTGTGGTGATCGAATGCGGCGCGGGTGTCACGCACCTCAGGGAAGGCGACCGTGTGTTGGTGCAAAACAACGATGTGCGCGCATGCTTTGCCGACGAAGTGACATTGCCCGCGGCAAGAGCGGTGCGCGTGCCCGTTGACATCGGCCTTGTGGATATCGCCGGCTTTCCGCTTAACTTCGGCACCAGTTATTACGCGCTGGCATATCGAGCGGGCCTGCAAACGGGCGAAGTGCTGGCGGTGCATGGCGCGTCGGGCGGCGTGGGGCTGGCGGCGGTGAAGCTCGGCAAGATGATGGGTGCGACGGTGATCGCCACCGGCGGCGACGATGACAAGCTGCGCGCAGTGCGGGCCGAAGGCGCGGATTTCATCGTCAACTATCGCACCGAGCCGCTCGCCGAACGCATACGCGAGCTGACCGGCGGGCGCGGCGCGGACGTGTCGTTCGATCCGGTGGGCGGCGACGTGTTCGACGCGGCGCTGCGCTCAACCGCCATTGATGGACGTTTGCTGGTGGTCGGTTTCGCGGGCGGGCGCATTCCCGCTGCGCCGGCCAACAAAATCCTGTTCGGCGGCTTGTCGGTGGTGGGCGCGCCCTATGGCCGATTCACCAAACGCAATCCCGAACGCTGGGCCGAACTGATGTCGTGCTTGCTCGACCGTGTGCGCGCGGGCGTGTTGAAGCCGCTGATCCATCGCCGCTTTACCTTTGACCAGGCGGCCGAAGCACTGCGCATGGTGGAGGAACGCAAGGTCATCGGCAAATGCATACTGGTCAGCGAGCGCGGGCTTGCGGAGGCATGAACACTTTTGCAAACAAGCGTGTGCCACCACCGGGGCGGAAAATAGCGGTATGCTGCGCGCCATGAAAATCATCTTGCGTACTTCAATTGTGGTTGCGGGTTGTGTCTGTGGTGTCATGGTACAAACCGCCATGGCACAGACGCCTCCCCCTTTTCCCGTCCGCGCCATGCGCCTGGTGGTGCCGTTCGCGCCGGGCGGCTCTACTGACACGCTGGCGCGCATCGTCGGTCAGGGATTGACTGGCAGCCTTGGTCAGGCGGTGGTGGTGGATAACCGCCCGGCGGGTGGCGGCATCGTCGGCGCGGACCTGGTGGCGAAATCGCAGCCCGATGGTTATACCTCGCTGGTCGGCGCGATTTCCACCATGGCAATTGCGCCGGCGTTGTACCCCAAGATGCCGTATCACGCGCTGAATGATTTTGCGCACGCGGGATTGTGGGTGACGTTTCCGCTGGCGATGATTGTACCCGCTGGCTCGCCGATCCGTGATTTGAGGGGGTTTATCGAGCAAGCGCGCGCCAAGCCGGGCGCGCTGCGCTTCGGCGCGCAAGGCATCGGCACCTCGTCGCATGTGTTCGCCGAGTGGATGAACAGCCTCGCGAAAATCAAAGTGGTGATCGTGCCGTACAAAGGCGGCGGCCCCGCGCTGACCGGGGTGCTGTCGGGCGAGGTCGATTACGCCATGGTCGCGGTATCCACCGCGCTGGCGCAGGTGCAGGCAGGCAAGATACGCGCGCTGGGCGTCACCAGCGCGCAGACCACGCCGCATTTGCCGGGGGTGCCGTCGATCGCCAGCGTGGTTCCCGGCTACGACGCACTGAATTTTCACGGACTGCATCTGCCGGCGAACACGCCGGTAGCCATCGTGACGCGGCTCAATGTTGAGATCGCCAAAATCCTGAAGCGCGCGGACGTGGCTGACAAGCTCAACGGCTTCGCGATGGACATCAGCGCTGGTTCGCCTGAGCAATATCACGCCTTCGTCAAGGCGCAGCTTGCACAGTGGGCGCCGGTGGTGAAGAGTTCGGGCATGCGCGCGGAGTGAAGCGGGGCCATGATGAGAATTGCTTGCTGTGGTTTTTTCTTGGCTACCGCTGTTGCTGCCGCTGCCGCGCAGGCCGATTCACCGCGCTCGGGGCAGGCGTACCCCGATAAGCCGATACGCATGGTGTTACCGTTTCCGCCTGGAGGCGGCACGGATTCGCTGGCGCGCGTGATTCTGCCGCGCATGAGTCAGGCGCTGGGCCAGCAAATCGTGATCGACAATCGCGCCGGCGCGGGCGGCATACTGGCGGGCGAAATCGTGGCGAAGTCCGCGCCCGACGGCTACACGCTGTTCATGCCGGCGTCCACCGGCATCACGGCCACGCCGAGTTTGTACAAGCTCTCGTTCGACCCGATCCGGGATTTTGCGCCCATCACGCACTTTGCCACGGCGGCGTTTGTGCTGGCAGTGCATCCATCGGTGGCGGCCAACAGCGTGAGCCAGCTTGTCGCATTGGCGAAGGCCAAACCCGGCGGTCTCAACTACGCGTCAGGCGGCATCGGTAGCCCGCTGCATCTGAACGCGGAGCTCTTCAAGAGCCGCGCGGGACTCAACCTCGTGCATGTGGCGTACAAGGGAGGCGTGCCCGCGGCCACGGCGGTGCTGGCGGGTGAAGCGCAGATCATCTTCGGCAGCTTCGCAGCGAGCCTCGCGCAGGTGCGTGCCAACCGGCTGCGCGCGCTGGCGGTCACCAGTCCGGTGCGCGTGCCGCTGTTGCCCGATGTGCCCACGCTGGCCGAATCGGGATTTCCCGGATTTAACGTGCAAGCCTGGAACGGTTTCGATGCCCCCGCTGGTACGGCGAAACATATTATTCAGCGGTTGCATGGCGAAACGCTCAAGGCGCTGCAATTGCCCGAGGTGCTGGATCTGATGAGCAAGATCGGCTATACGCCAACCGGCACCACGCCCGAGCAATACGCGCAGATCAAGCGCAGCGAAACAGCCATGTGGGCGAAGCTGATAAAAGACGCGAATATTCGCGGCGAGTGATTTGTCGCAGCAGGTTGGCGCGAGTCTTTACCGACCGGGCAAGAAGGCGTAAAAAGACATTTCACCCTGGACGAAGAGGGCCTATGTCACCAAACGCTTTGTTACGCATCGTTAGGTCACGCATCGCTTTATTCGCTTGCTGGTCGGTTGTCGCCGTGGTGTTTGTCCTGTTGCAGCCGCAGTTGGGCCTGTCGCAATCGCCGCTGACACCGAAGGCGCCGCCGCCGCGCCCGCCGGAAGAACTGCTGCGCATGTCGCTGGCGGCCGAGAAGCCGGGACTTGCCGATCCGTTTCGCGGCATCACCACCCACGGCAAGGCCGAACCCGGCCTGTTCGGCATACGCTCGACGGGTGTTTCCACCGAGCCGGTGCGTCAGGCCGCGGCCGCCTTTCTCGCCAGCCTCGATAACGAACAACGCAACAAGACCAAGTTTCCCGTCGACAGTGACGAGTGGCGCAAATGGATGAACCAGAGTTTTTACATCCGTCAGGGCGTCAGCTTTTTGGAGATGAACGACAAGCAGAGGCCGCGTTCAACCTGCTGCGCGCGGGGCTGAGCGCCAAGGGGCTGCAACTGACGCGCGACATCATGCGCCTGAACGAAACGCTGGCCGAAATGACCAACAACAACCACGCCGAGTTTGGCGAGTGGCAGTACCACATCACGGTGATGGGCGATCCCTCCGCTACCGCGCCGTGGGGCTGGCAACTGGATGGCCATCACGTCATCATCAACTACTTTGTGCTCGGCGATCAGGTGGTGATGACGCCTGCGTTCGCCGGCTCCGAGCCGGTGATCGCCACTGCCGGCAAGTACAAAGGCACCGCCATATTGCAGGAAGAGCAGCGTCAGGGGCTGGCCATGCTGCACGCGCTCGGCGCCGAGCAACGCAAAAAAGCCATCATCAAGGTATCCAAGACCGGCAACGAAGTATTGACCGAGGCCTGGCGGGACAACGTGGTGCTCGACTACGCGGGCGTTAACGCGAAGGAGTTGTCTCCCGCGCTGCGCCAGCAGTTGCTCGACCTGACGGCGCTTTACGTCGGCAACATGGCCGATGGCCACGCGCGCCTGAAAATGGACGAGGTGCGCGCGCATCTGGACCGCACTTGGTTCGCGTGGATCGGCGGCACGGAGCCGGGCAGCGTGTTCTATTACCGCATACACAGCCCGGTGATCCTGATCGAGTTCGACCATCAGACGCCCGCCGCGCTGCGCTTCATGTATGCCGATCCCAAGCAGCCGCGCCTCGAACATATACACACGGTCGTGCGCACGCCCAACGGCAACGACTATGGCAAGGATTTATTGCGCCAGCACTATGAGCAGTCACACCAGCCCGCGCGCAAGTGATGAACCCTATCGGCAGGCTGACCGTATGCGTGGCTTTTTTGCCGTTGTTTGCCATAGCGCAACCGTACCCGAATAAACCCATCCGCGTGGTGTTATCCGTCCCCGCGGGCGGCACGCCGGACGTACTGGCGCGCACTGTCACGCCGGGCATATCTGCCTTGCTCGGACAGCAGTTGGTGATCGATAACCGCGGCGGCGCGGGCGGACGCATTGCCGCCGAAATGGTGGCCACGGCGGCGCCCGACGGCTACACGATTTTCATGACCAGCCCTCCGTGCCTGACCATCCTGCCGCATATGTCGAAGGTGCCGTACAACACGCTGACTGATTTTGTGCCGGTGAGTCTCATTTCCACTGGCGCGATGTTGCTGCTGACGCACGCCTCGTCGCCCATCACCAACACCAAAGACCTGATCGCGCGCGCCAAGGCGGCGCCCGGCAAACTGAATTATTCTTCAGCGGGCAACGGCACCGCCAACCATATCGGCATGGAGGTATTCAAGGGCGCGGCGGGTTTCAACATCACGCACGTGCCGTACACGGGCGCGCCGCAATCGGTGATCGACCTGATCGCGGGGCGCGTGGATGTGATGCTGAACTCGATTCCGCCGGCGCTGCCGCATGTCAAAACCGGCAAGCTACGCGCACTGGCGTTGGCTGGCGCCGCGCGTTCGCCATTGCTGTCCGAGGTGCCGACCATCGATGAGGCCACGGGGCTGCGTGGCGTTCAGGCGGGAAGCTGGCTCGGTTTGCTCGTGCCCGCGGGCGCACCGCGCGCCATCGTCGCGCGCCTTAACGCGGTGGCAGTGCAGGTGGTGCAATCGCAGGATGCGCGCGCACGGCTGATCGGGCAGGGCAGTGATCCCGTGGGCAATACCCCACAGGAGTTCGCCGCGTTTTTACGCGCGGATTTTGAGAAGAACGGCGCGGCGGTAAAGCTGGCGGGGTTGAAGGTGGAATGATGCCGAAAACGACACGACGGCACACAGGTACTTGAAGAAGAAAACAAAATATAATAACCCGCCTGCGAATCTTCGGGATGGATGTGCGCATCATTCGGACGAGGTTCGCTTACCTTACTTTCCCAGGTGTTTGTCGAAGAACCGAGCCACCTCGTCGTGGTATTCCTTGACCTCCGGTGCGTTGATGTCACTTAAATACTGGGCGTGCGACTGGCCTTCAAACATTTGTAAAACAGCCTCGACGCTGGCTGCGCGTAGGTTGCGGTGCATGCGCACGGTATTGGATAGATACAGGTCGCGCGTGCCGCTGGTCAGAATGGCTGGCGGGAAACCCCGCACATCGCCATAAATCGGCGACAGCAGCGGGTCTTTCAGATCGCGCCCGTTGGCATAGAGAAAAGCCGTTGCGCGTATAAAGCCGTCTTGAGTGCCCAAAACGTTGTCTATCATTTCGTTGGTGAACAAGCTGTCGCCGGTCTTGGTCAAATCCACCGTCGGCGTGCCGGGCGCGATGGCGCCCGGCATCGGCAGACGCTCCATTTTGGCACGCAGCAGCGTGGTGAGCGTCAAACTACCGCCCGCAGAGGTGCCGAAAATGCCGATATTCGTCGCCCCGTTTGTCTTAAGCAACTCGCGATACACCGCCACCGCGTCATCAAGCGCTGCTGGAAATGGAAAATCGGGAGGCATGCGATAGTCAACCGAGATCACTTTGAAGCCACCGAACCCAGCCATCAGGATCGCCTCCCTGGTACCGGCCTCGCCCGGGTTAAACACCCTTACGCCGCCGTGGAAGTGCAGCAACACACGATCGCGGTTGCGCGGTGGAATGACCTTGGGCGTGACAATGAAGGCCTTCACGCCAGCGATGGTGGTGGGCTGTACGGTGACGCCAAGCGCCTCTCGCATTTTCGGTAGTTCCGCCACCACGGCAAGCGCCGCTTTATCGACTATTGCCTTCCATTCGTCGGGGGTGTTGGGCACTATGCTCCACCTGGGATTGACTGGCCGCGCGATAACCGCTTGCATTTGCGGGCTGACGGTGTCCGGTACCGGGATCGTGCGCGCGGGTGCCTCGCGGGGGGGGAGCTGAGCGGAGGCTTGCGGCAGCGGCAGGACGGTACAAGCCAAGGCGTTTAGTGCCAAGGTCAGGCGTGCGAGCATTGCATGCATGATTACTGTCCTCTTGCACATATAACAATCGGGTAACGCGTTGCGATTTTCAGCAGGGCAACGATTTTTTACTATCATGGATTTGACAGCATGCGATTCTGTTTGTCTAATGCATAAATTTCATGAAATCAATACCTATCACGCATGATATCGACGCCCGCTTGTTACGGGCTTTTGTTTCGGTTGCGGAACAGGGAGGATTTTCGGCTGGAGCCGTGGCGCTTCACATCACCCAGCCGGCGCTGTCACGCCGCATCCGCGACTTGGAAGTGTTGCTGGGTGTGCGGCTTTTTGACCGCACCAGCCGGCGAGTGCAACTGACAAGCGCGGGGGAGGAACTACTGTTACGTAGCCGCGAGGTGCTTGCGAGTGCTTACGCGCTGCAGGAGCGCGCACAGGTGTTAAAAGACGGCCATAGTGGCGTACTGCGAATCGGCGGTACGCCATTCATACTGGAAAGCGTGGTTGCGCCGTTTCTTCCGCGTTACCGTACGCGGCACTCCGATGTTGAGATTCAGATCCACGAGCAGGGCGGAGTGCGGTTGCTGGAATCCGTGGTGCGAGGCGAATTGCACCTTGCGGTTGTTACTTCGCTGGAGTCGCAGCTCGCGAGCCGGCCACTATTTCCGTGGTGCGGACTGGCGGTGGTCGCAAGAACGCATTCATTCTCGCGGCGTAAGACAGTGGACATAGCAGACCTTGTGAAGGAACAGATTCTTACCTTGCCGCCTGAATTTGTTTTGCGACGGATATTTGACGCTGCGTGCGAGACTGCATGCTTATGCCCCAGCATTCGCATGGAAAGCGCGGTGCCACAAACTCTGGTGGCAATGGCCCGTGCGGGCTATGGTGTCGCGATAGTGCCTTCCGTGTTCGTGGTGGACAAACGCGGCGTCAAGGCGTTGCCGATACAGGTTCGCGAACAGTCGCTGGGGCGGTGGACAGCGATCAATTGGGATGCGCGCAGGCATCAACCAGCCTACGCGAAGCAGTTTGTCGATGAGCTTGCCGACTTTTCGGGCGGTGACTATCCCGGGCGTGAGTACGGGTTTGCATCGACTATTGCAAGACCCGAAGCCGTCATTTAGGTTGGTAGCGGCTGTGATGGTTGAGTGACCGAAAGATTACCCTTACATCCGTCGTATCGCCGTATTTCGCACTTCGATCCCGCCATCTTAATCAACCTGCAACTTCGCCTGCTGCACCACCTTCTTCCATTTCGCCATATCCTCGCGCACAAATTTTCCGAGGTCTTCGCTGGTGCCGGGGCGCGCTTCGGCACCTTGCGAGGCGAAGCGTTCCAGCACCGCCGGGATCGCGAGCGCCTTATTGAGAGCCGCGTTTAAACGCTGGATGATGTCGTTAGGCGTGCCCGCTGGTGCGAAGATGCCGATCATGGTGCTGGCATCGAAACCCGGCACGCCGGATTCGATCAGCGTGGGCACGCTGGGCAGCAGTTCGGCGCGGCGCGCGGTGGTGACGGCGATGGCGCGTATGCGCTTGGCCTGGATATGCGCCATCGATGACGGAATCTGGTCGATGCGCCCATCGACGTGTCCGCCCAAGAGATCAACCACTGCGGGACCGCCGCCCTTGTAGGGCACCACCAGCAAACGTATGCCGGTGGAGAGCGCGAAGAGTTCCGTCACCAGATGGCTGGTGGTGCCGGTGCCGCTGACCGCCATGCGCAATTCACCCGGCCGCGCCTTGGCGAGTGCGACCAGCTCCTTGGTGGTGCGCGCGGGCACCGACAGATGCAGCACGATCACCAGCGGCACTTCGCACACTTTGCCGATGGGCGTGAAATCTCGCGCCATGTCGTAACGCAGCTTGGCATACACCACAGGCACATGGCTGGTCACGCTGTTGGACGCCAGCATCAGCGTGTAGCCGTCGGGCGGTGACTTCGCCACGGCCTCGGCGCCGATCTGTCCGCTCGCGCCGCCGCGATTGTCGATAATGATTTGCTGGCCAAGCAGAGCGCTCATCTCTGGCGCGATGCTGCGTGCCATGATGTCGTTGGCGCCGCCGGGCACAAACGGCACGATCAGGCGCAGTGGTTTGGCCGGGTAGCTTTGTGCGGCGGCGGTGCAGGCCAAGCAAGCGAGGCAAGCGAGAGCGGCTAACTTCATCGGTGCATGCCTCATGGATTTTCTCCAGTCATAGTATATTTAAAATATACAATAAAAACAGATACTTACGATGCTATCGCATAGCGAAAATCTTCCCATGAAAGCAGCGGCTAGAAAATCGAGCGGCCGCTCATCGACGTCAGCATCTCCAGCGCAATCGACCCCGCGTATGAATTTCCGCTCGCTTCCAGCGCGGGGCTCCACACACAGATGCCGCACTCGCCGGGCATCACCGCGACGATGCCGCCGCCCACGCCGCTTTTGGCGGGCAGGCCCACGCGAAACGCGAAATCTCCCGCTGCATCGTAGGTGCCGCAGGTAAGCATCAGCGCATTGACGCGCTTGGCCGCGCTGGCATCGAGAATTTTTTCGTTCGACCACGGCACCACGCCGCCATGGGCGAGAAACGTCACCGCGCGCGCGAGGTCCACGCAGCTCATTTCGATGGCGCAATGCCGGCAATAGGCTTCGATTACTTCGTTCACGTCATTGTTGAGATTGCCGAAGCTCTTCATGAAATTCGCCATCGCCGCGTTGCGGTGCGAAGTGCGCCGTTCGGATTCCGCCACCGCGCGGTCAAAGCCGATGTCCGCCTTGTTGCCCAGCTTGCGAACAAATTTAATCATCGCGTTTTCCGCGCCGCCGCGCGCGGCATGGTGCGTAATCAGCAGGTCGGTGATCACCAGCGCGCCGGCGTTGATGAAGGGATTGCGCGGCTTGCCGCGCTCCTGCTCCAGTTGCACCAGCGAATTAAACGGCGTGCCCGAAGGCTCGCGCCCGACACGCGACCACACCGAATCGCCTTCGAGGTGAAACGCCAGCGTCAATCCGAACAGTTTGGAAATCGATTGGATCGAGAACGGCACATCGGCGTCGCCCGCGCGATAGACGCGGCCTTCAAGATCGACAATCGCGATGCCGAAATGGTCCGGCGAAACCTTGGCGAGTTCGGGAATGTAGCTTGCGACCTTGCCCGTGCCGATAATCGGTTTGACCGCCGCGTGGATGCGGTCGAGGATGGTTTGATATTCCATGAGAGTCGCCCGAATGACCGCACTGTGCTACAAATTACCCGTCCCTGTCCTGCTCCCGGTTTTGTGCCGGGGCTGCGGGTGGGTTGTTCGTGCCGCCACCTGATTTTAGCAAGCTTGAGGAGAGCAGCCTTGTCTGTTTTGCGCCGGAGTATGAACACGACAGCCCTGATGATGGCTCTGTTTATGGCACAGGCAGCGCCTGTGACCGCGCAGGCGCAACCGTCGTTTCCCGCAAAGCCGGTGCGCATGGTCGTGCCGTTCTCCGTCGGCAGTCAGCCCGACAGCGTGGCGCGCATCATCGCGACCAAGCTCGCGGATGGGTGGAAGCAGCCGGTGGTCGTCGAAAATCGCCCCGGCGCGAGCGGCACTATCGGCTTTGCCATGGTCGCCAAGGCCGCGCCGGATGGTTACACGCTGATGCTGACCTCGGCGGCGTTCACCGCCAGTGCCGCGACGCAGCCTGCACTGACGTACGACCCGCGCAAGGATTTTGCCGGCGTGGTGCAATTGGGCGTCAACACACAAGTGCTGGTCGCGCCGCCCGCGCTCGGAGCCAAGTCCGTCGACGAACTGGTCGCGATGGCAAAGGCGAAGCCGGGGCAACTGGTGTGGGCAACGCCGGGCGCGAACTCCGGGCCGTTTCTGGTGGGCGAACGTTTCCGCCTCGACACCGGCATCAAAATCATCCACGTCGCGTTCAAGGGCGGACCGGAAATCATCGTCGAGCTGCTCGCGGGGCGTTCACATTATTCGTTCACTTCGCTGGGCAGCGCGATGCCGTTCATCAAGGATGGACGCCTGCGCGCGCTGGCGGTGGCCATGCCGCAGCGCACGCCGCTGTTGCCGGACGTGCCCACGGTATCGGAGACACTGCCGGACTTTCATCGCGTGCTGGGCTCGTACGGCGTGCTCGCGCCCGCAAAAACCCCGCGTGCCATCGTGAATCAGGTCGGCAACGACATCGTGCGGCTGGTCAATACCCCGGATATCCGCGAGCAGCTACTAAACATCGGCCTGATGCCCGCACCCATCGCGGGCGCGGATTATCACAAGGTGCTGCTGGATCAGATCGATGCGCTGTCGTCGCTGGTGAACGGTATCGGGATGCGGGCGAAATAGCTGCGATCAGCCAAGGGCACCGGGGCCGCGAAAACGGGCGTAACCCGCGATGGGTAGGGCGCAATCGTTATTGCGCCGTATGCATACATTCCAAACCACATCCGGCGCAATGCGCTGCGCTTATTGACGCCCTACGGATTTGTCGCCCAGATGAAACGAAGCAAGGGGCATGTCTTTCATTGTCGCATCGTAACCGTGCTGCCCTTCTTGGTTCTTTACTCCGGCGCAATTTTCGCCAACCGCACGATCTCGCCCCAGCGTTTGATATCGGCGGCGACATTTTTCTGAAACACCGCAGGATGATCGGCGACGGGCTCATAGCCCGCCGCGATAAACACGTCGCGCGTCCTCGGTGTCTGCACGGCTTTGTGGATCGCGTTGTAAATTTTCATCACAATGCTGTCGGGCGTTCTCGCGGGAGCGAACCACGCGTGCCAGCCGGTGTCTAGCTGAAAACCGGGCAGTCCCGCTTCGCCGATGGTGGGCAAGTCGGGCATGGCCTCCAGCCGTTTGGCGCCGCTGTAGCCGAGCGCGCGCAGCCGCTCGGCGCGCACGTGCGGCGTGGCGGTCAGCGGCGGCACTACGTTGACCTGAGCTTCGCCGCCTAACACGGCAATCAATGCCGGGCCGGAGCCTTTGTAGGGCACGTGCAGCATGCGGATGCCGGCACGTACGTTGAACGCTTCGTTGATAAGATGCAGCACATTGCCCACGCCCGGCGAGCTGAAAATGAGTTGCTGTTTTTTGGCCAGCGCGATCAAATCGGTGACCGAGCGCGCGGGCACCGAAGGATGTACCACCAGAAACGCGCCATGCCCGACCACCGGGTTGGTGATCGGCGTGAAATCCCGGATCGGATCGAACGGCAGTTTTTTGTAGGTGCTGGGGTTGATCGCGAACGCCATCGATATGTGCATCAGCGTGTAGCCGTCGGGCGTGGCCTTGGCCACGAGGTCGCTGCCGATGATGCCGTTGGCGCCGCCGCGGTTATCGACGATCAGCGGTTGGCCGAGGGTGGCTTCCATTTCCTTGGCCAGTGCGCGCGCGTTCGCATCCGTTGCGCCGCCGGGTGGAAACGGCATGATGAGGCGGATCGGGCGGGTGGGCCACGCCGCGGCGGTTTGCGCCGCCGCGACCGGCGGCAACAGGGTGGCGCCGAACGCGAGCACGGAAACGACGACCGATAAACCGCTGCGGGTATTCATGAATGGTTCTCCTTGTTTTAATCGACGGCACGCGGCATGCGCGTGTCGATGGCAACCTTGGACCACTTGGCGATTTCGGCAGGGATGATCTTGCGCATCTCGTCCGGCGTCCTGACATCAATCACGGCGCCCATGGTGGTCAATTGTTTTTGCACTTCGGGTATCTTGAAGTAGCGCGCGATTTCGTCATGCAGTTTCATCACGATGGGGCGCGGCGTGCCGGCGGCGGTGGCGATGGCATACCAGTTCGACGCATCGTAGCCGGGAACGCCCGCTTCATCGAGCGTGGGCAGATCCGGCAGCAACTCGGCGCGTTTGAGCGTGCCGACGGCAAGCCCCTTTAACTTGCCCGAGCGCAGATGCGGCAGCGCGGGCACGCTCACGGCAAAGTTCACATGCGCCTGTCCGCCGATGACATCGATCATCGCGGGGAAGCCGCCCTTGTAGAGCACGATATTGAAATCGTGTTTCGACAGGCTGGTGAACAGCGCAGAGGCAAAGTGCATGAAACCGCCGGAACTGGACAACACCAGCTCGCCGGGCTTGCTCCTCGCCACGGCCAGCAAATCTTTCACGGAATTCACCGGCATCGATGGATTGACGCTCAAAATCAGATAACTCGCGCCGAGCTTGGCGACAAAATCCAGCGCCTTAAGCGAATCGTAAGGGAGCTTGCGCACCGCCGGGTTCATCACGTACGCCGACGACACCAGCAGCAGCGTGTAGCCGTCGGGCCGCGCTTTCACGGCGAGATCGGTGCCGATGATGCCTTCGGCGCCGGTGCGGTTGTCCACGATCACGTTCTCGCCCAGCGTCCCGCTCAGGTGTACCGCTACCATGCGCGCGAGGATATCGTTGGTGCCGCCCGGTGCGAACGCAACGATCAGCCGTATCGGCTTGTTGGGGTAGTGTCCCGTTGGTGTCTTGACGGCCTGCGCCTGCGCGGCGGCAGGCGCGAGCGCCACGATGCCTGCCATCAACACGCAAATCGGTTTCGCAAACATAAAAGCCTCCCTTCGCCAGTCAATCGACTTTCACGCCCGCCTGCTTTACCACCTTGCCGTACCGTTCGTAATCCTCGCGAATGATCTTCGCGTATTCCTCCGGTGTGGTCCACGCGGGTTCTTCGCCTTGCGCGGCGTAGAGTTGGCGCACTTCGGGTGTTTTTAGCGCCTGCACCAACACGCTGTTGAGTCGCTCGATGATGGGGCGGGGCGTGGCGCGCGGCGCCATCACGCCGTTCCAGCCGAGGAAACTGAAGCCGGGCACGCCGGATTCGGCAATCGTCGGCAGCTCCGGGAATATCGCCGAGCGTTTTTCGCCGCTGACTGCGATGCAGCGCGCGCGCCCGCCTTTCCAGGGCGCGACGTAGGCCGCCAGCGGCCCCAGCGTCCAGTTCGATTCGCCCGCCGCCAGCGCGGCAGCCGAGGGACCGCCGCCTTTGTACGGCACGTGTATGCTTTCAATGCTTGCCGCGGTGGCGAACATCAGGCCGGCGAGATGGCTGGTGGAGCCGATGCCCGCGGACCCCATGATGAGCTTGCCCTGTCGCGCGCGCGCGAGGTCGATGAGTTCGCGCGTGGATTTCACTGGCAGACCTGAATTCACGCACAGCCCGGCCTGCGTAATGGCGAACAGCGAAATCGGCGCGAAGTCGTTGATCGGATGATAGGGCACGCTCTTGTACGTGTGCGGCGCCACCGAATGCGTGGCGAAGGAAGTGGCGAGCAAGGTATACCCATCGGGCGCGGCGCGTGCCACGATCTCCACGCCGATGGTGCCGCCGGCGCCGGGGCGATTATCGACCACGATTTGCTGGCCGAGGGTTTCCGCCGCGCGCATGAACGCGATGCGTCCGAGAATGTCGCCCGCCGAGCCGGGGCCGTTGGAAATCACCATGCGGATCGGGCGGATGGGGTAGGTCTGCGCCTGCGCCGTCATACAGAGTGTGCATCCCAGCCATATCATCCAACAGTGTGTGCGCATGCTTCCTCCTCGCGATGTTTGCGGTTATATTGGCATTGAACCATTGATCAGGGCAAGACATGCAATACATTTACGGTTATCACACACTCGATACCGCGCCGGACAACCCGACCAGCGCCAAAGTCGCGCCGCGCCGCATATTGTCGGGAGATACCTTTGAAACCGCGAAGTCCTCGACCGTCGGCGCGGTGTTATACGGCGAACACGTCGCGGTGGCGCTGGCGATGCAGGCGGCGGGCTCCGGCGCGAAAGCGCATTCGCATCCGAACGAGCAGCTCAATTACATTGTGCAGGGCGTGATGGTGTCGGACATCAACGACGAGAAACAGACCTTCGGCAAAAAAGGCATGATCGTGCATACGCCGTCGATGTCGATCCACACGGGGCAGGCGTGTCCGGACGAAGACATGTATTTTTTTGCCATGAAAGACACGCGCCACGGCATTACCGGCCCGCCGGTGGACGGCAAGCACGACGGGCCGTTTTATCTGCCGGGCTTCGGCAAGCGCGCCAACGAAACCAGGCGCACCACCGCGCAGTTGATGGCGGAGTCGGGCACGGACGCTGAAGGTGCTGCGACGCGCTACGTCTACGACTTCAATAATCTCACCGAAAGACCGGGACGAGCGACTAGCGCGCGCATGACGCCGAACCT
>VFLF01000381.1 GCA_009885185.1 Nitrosomonadales bacterium
GTGCGCGGCAGCCATCGTTTGACCCCCGGCGCCAGCGGCTACATCCAGTACTCGGCTGCCGGCCTGAACATGGGTCATGTCGAGCATCATTTCTGTTGCAGGACCAAGCCAACGATTCAAGAACGGCGACCACCGATTCCAGGCATCCGCGGCACCATCCCACTGTGCGCGGGTGGTTTCCTTGAAGGCAATCGGGTCAAAAACTTTTTGCGCGCTTGTCATGTCTTTCTCCTCGGTTGTGGTCTTTGGTTGTGCCGAGGATGCACGGCCCGCATAATTCGATCAATTAGCAAAAAATTGGCTTGGGGAATGCAAATTTGCACATTGCGGGGAGTTCACAATGCACTGGGACGATCTGAGAATATTCCTTGCTGTCGCCCGCGAAGGTTCAATTAGCGGGGCGGCGAAACGGTTGGCGGTTCAGCATTCAACGGTTTCCCGGCGCCTGCGGGCGCTTGAAGAAAATCTGGCCACACCGCTGCTTGAGCGCAAGGCATCAGGATATGAATTAACCGAGGCAGGCGAGGCGTTAAGGCTCTCGGCCGGCAACATCGAAGCGCAGATCCTGGAGTTCGAGGGGGCTTTGGGGGGACAGGAAAGCGGCGTTTTGGGCGAGTTAAAAGTGACCGCCATCAACAATATGGCTTCGAGCATCCTGATGCCCCTGTTCACGCGCTTCAGCGCGGATTACCCCGAAATTAAACTGCACGTTCAAGTGTCCAACAAGTTTGCCCGTCTGGCCGAGCGCGACGCCGATATCGCCATTCGCCTGACCAACTCGCCCACGGACACGCTGATCGGTACCCGATTGGTCACCGTGGCCTCCACGGTTTATGGTGCGCGCGACTATTGCTCGCACGTGCTGGCGGGTTCGGCCGAAAAGAAATGGTTGGGGGTTGAGTGTTGCGGATTTCACATGGCATGGACCAAAGAAGCTTGCCCCGAACATAACCACAATTTTTTTGTCGACGACACCTTGCTGACGCAGGCTGCACTGAGGGAGGGAGCAGGGTTTGCCTATCTGCCTTGCTTCATGGGTGACAGTGACCCGTCACTGGTGCGATTTTGCCCCCCCGATAGACAGCACGACCTGGGATTGTGGCTGCTCTGCCACCAGGATCTTCGACGCACCAAACGTGTAAGGCTTTTTCGGGAGCATATGCTTCGTGGGATCGCCGATGTCGCCGCCCTGTTTGAAGGACGCGCGCCGATGAAAGCGCCTTGAGGATAGTTACGTAAAATCCGTATAAAGCCAAGGCCGCTCGTCACGATACGCCGCCTCATGCGCCTCTAGTCGAGCGCGATACTGCACCGTGCGTGCAATATCATCCAGGCCTTCCAGCAAACATTTCTTGCGCACCGGATGAATCTCAAAACGGTGCGTTTTTCCCGCCGGGTCCATCACCGTCTGCGCCGCGAGATCAACGCTGATCTTAGCACCCGGATGCTCGCGCAACTGTTGCCGCAGCGCCGCGCATTCCGCGTCGCTTAACACCACCGGCAGCAAACCATTCTTGTAGCAGTTATTAGCGTGGATGTCGCCGAAGCTCGACGCGATCACGCAGCGGATGCCGAATTCGTACAGCGCATAAACCGCGCTCTCGCGCGACGAGCCGCTGCCCCAGTTGCGATCGGCCACGATGATTTGCGCACGGTTGAACGGCGCTACGTTGAGCAAATGTTCCTTCTCGCTGCCGTCGGCGTTAAAGCGCCGGTCGTGAAACAGCACCCGCGCATACGCCGGCCCGCGCGGCACTTTGTTAAAGCGCGTCGGGCACAGTTGGTTGGTATCGACATTGGGTTCGTCGATGGGTGCGGCTATGGCTGTTAGCGTGGTGAATGGCGTCATGTCAAAGTCAAAGTCAAAGTCCAAATCTTTTGCCACAGATTTCACAGATTTACACAGATTTACTACCACTGTCATTCCCGCGCAGGCGGGAATCCATAACACAGTGCCATTTGAGACGCCGTATGGATACCCGCCTGCGCGGGTATGA
>VFLF01000264.1 GCA_009885185.1 Nitrosomonadales bacterium
GGCTTGATGCACTACGAAATCGATTTCGGCACCTGGGACACGCCGCACCTGCTGCACAACGCATCCGTTCTCTACATCCAGCGCGGAAAGGACGGCTGGGGCAAGCGCGAGGAACTCAAAATCCCCGAAAGCGATATGTTCCGCGCCGAACTGGAAATGTTCGCCGACAGTTGCGTCAGTGGTAAACCCGGCGAATTAACCGCGCACAATGGCAACGTGGCGGTGGCGATGGTGTATGCCGCGCTGCGCTCGGTCGCGCAACAGGGCTGCGCCGTTAAAATTGCCGACGTGATGGCCGAAACCCGCAAGAAAGTTGGAAACTGAGTTGGAAACTGAGCTGGAGGCAGAGATGACACTACCCACCCGTTATTTTATCGACCTGACACAACCCGAAATCGCAGCGCAGTTTAAGAAAAAACCGCTGGTGATTTTGCCCACCGGCAGCGTTGAGCAACACGGCCCGCATCTGCCTGCCGGTACCGACATTTACGCCGCCAATGTCATCAGCCACGCGGTGGCCGAGCGCATGGATGGCCTGGTACTGCCCGGCGGCCCGCTGGGCGTGACGCCGATGCACATGCCGTTCGAGGCCACCATTACGCTGTCACCCGAAACCTATCAAAGCGTGGTGGTGGAAACCTGCGAATCTACGGCCAAGCACGGCGCCAAATACTGCATGATTCTGAATTGGCACGAAGGCAATATCCCGTCGCTGGCGATAGCCTCGGAAAAACTGCATCGCGATGTCGGTATGAGCGTGATCGTGGTGCAAGCGTGCTACGTTGCCGCCGAACTCTACGGCCACGACTGCGGCGGTTTGACACACGGCGGGGAAATCGAAGCGCTGGCGGTGCTGGCGCATAAGCCTGACCTCGTGCATCTGGATCGCATCGATTATTCATCCGACCACTCGCATGGCCGTAAGTGGGACCGGCTGCGCCGCACGCGCAGCTATCAGCCGGTGCTGCGCGATATCAAAACCATCGCCGAAACCGGCTGGTATGGCTCGCCAGAACACGCTACCGCCGCCAAGGGCTTGAAAATGCTCAACGACATCGCTGATGCGATTGCCAAGGAATGCATTGAAATTTTTGCCATGCTGGATGAAGCGCAGGGCGGGACGGCGGAAATAAAACACTTGAAAATCGCAAGCTAAACAAGGGAACACTCTCGTGGCAAAAAATGGATTAGGCATCGCCGTCATTGGCTCCGGCCGCATCGGCACGCTGCGCGCACGCCTCGCGGGCATGCACCCGTCGGTGAAATTTCTCGCGGTGTCGGACCTTGATCCGGCCAAGGCTGCGGCACTGGCCAAACTCTCAGGCGCGCACTTTCACACCAGCGACAACAACGCCGCCATCGATCACCCGGACGTCGATGCGGTATTCGTCTCCACCCCGGAGCAGGAACACGCCGAGCCGATCAAGCGCGCGTTGGCCTTGGGCAAGCCGGTGCTATGCGAAAAACCCATCGGCCTGACAC
>VFLF01000012.1 GCA_009885185.1 Nitrosomonadales bacterium
CAGACTGGATCGAGCGCATCGCGGGCGACATGGTGAAGCGCCATCACTTCGATCCGCATTGGGAAAAAGATCGCGCCATAGTCACTGCATACGAGCGCGTCACCCTCTACGGGCTGACGATCGTACCCAAGCGCAGTGTGCATTACGGCCCGATCAAGCCGCTGGAAGCGCGTGAAATTTTTATTCGCCGCGCGCTGGTCGAGGGCGACTATCAAACCAGTGCTAAATTTTTCGTGCAAAATCAAATAGTTATAAAAGAAGTGCAGGCGCTGGAACACAAGGCGCGCAAACACGATGTGCTGGTCGATGAGCACGCGATGTTCGCGTTTTACGACGCGCTGGTGCCGCCGGACATACATAACGGCGCGGCCTTCGAGGCATGGCGCGCGGAGGCCGAGAAGGAAAATCCGCGTTTGTTGTATCTCACGCGCGACTACCTGATGCGGCATTCGGCGATGGATATCACCGAAGAACAGTTTCCCGAAACGCTGCAGGTGGGTGATGTGCCGTACAAGCTGCGCTATCGCTTCGAGCCCGCGCATCCGCTGGATGGCGTGACCGTCACCGTGCCGCTGCACTTGCTCAACACGCTGGGGGAGACGCCGTTCGACTGGCTCGCGCCCGGCATGATCCGCGACAAAGTGGGGGCGTATCTGAAAGCGCTGCCGAAAACACTGCGGCGCAATCTGTTCCCGCTGCCGGAGCAGGTGACCGCGTTTTTGTCCGGGAGCGACGCGCGCAAACCGTTCACCGCCGCGCTGGCGGATTTTGTGCGCCAGCGTGTCGGGCAGCCGGTGGCGCCGGAGATATGGGATGGCGCGGACATACCCGCGCATCTGAAAATGAATTTCCGCGTGATCGACGACGCCGGGCGCGAAATGGCCAACGGGCGCGATCTCGCGGCATTAAAAACGCAGTTGGGGCAGGCGGCGCAACTGACATTCAACAACGTCGAGACCGGCATCGAGCGCGACAACATCAAGGTTTGGGACTGCGGCGATCTGCCGGAGCAGATTTCGTTTACCCGCGCGGGCCGCAAGCTCACCGGCTATCCGGCGCTGGTGGATGAACGCGACAGCGTGGCGATCCGCCTGTTTGACGTGAAGCAGGCGGCGGATGCCGCGATGCGTCTGGGTGTCACCCGCCTGATGCGCCTTGCGCTCAAAGAGCAGATGAAGCAACTGGAAAAAAATCTGCGCGGCTTCGATCAGGCGTCGATGCAGTTGCGCAGCGTGGCGGGCGTCGATGATTTGCGGGAGGACGTGATCGCGGCGATTACAAGCCGCGCGTTTATCGGCGACGACGCGCTGCCGCGCAGCCAGAAAGATTACGAGGTGCAGCTAAAGCGCGCGCGCACGCGATTGCCCGCGGTGAGCGAAGGCGCCTGTCGCTTGCTGGCGGCCATCGGCGCGGAATACCACCAAGTGTCGCTGGCTTTGGGTGCGGGCAATGCGACAAGGGGTGAATTGTTGCGACCGGCGACGGATATCAAGGCGCAATTGTCGCGGCTGATATTCAAGGGGTTTTTCGCCGCCACGCCGTGGGAACAACTGTCGCAGTTGCCGCGCTATCTGCAAGCCATGCAAAAGCGGCTGGAAAAGTATCCGCGCGACCAGGAGCGTGACGGCAAACACGCCGCCAGCATCAGCGGCTGGTGGAAAAAATACGAAGAACTACAAGAGCGGCAAACGCAGGCCGGTACGGTGGATGCGCGCCTGCACGAGGTGCGCTGGCACATCGAAGAACTGCGCGTATCGCTGTTCGCGCAGGAGTTGAAAACGCCGTATCCGATTTCGTATAAGCGGCTGGAGAAGTTCTGGAGCGCGATAAAGTGATATGGAGTGCGGGACAAGTGTGCCCTTGTCCCGCACTCCATATTAATCGCGCACCAGCCAATTCACTTTAACGCCGCCCGCGCCTTTCACCGTCAGCGCCGACCACATCCAGCGCAGCAGCGTGCGCATTTCGGTGTCGAACTTCCACGGCGGGTTGACGATAATCATGCCGCTGCCGGGCATGGTGGAGGCGTCTTGCGGCAGCACCGACAGTTCAAATTGCAGCACCTTGCGGATGCCGGTGGCCTCGATTTGTTTCTCGAAGCCGCGTATTACGCCGGCGCCCATCATCGGATACCAGATGGCGTAGGTGCCGGTGGCCCAGCGCGCGTGAGCTTCCGCCAGCGCCTCGGCCAGTCGCGCGAATTCGCGCGCGCGGTCGAACGAGGAGTCGATCAGCACCAGGCCGCGCCGTTCCTTCGGCGGCAGGTGCGCCTTTAGCGCCTGATAACCATCCATCAATTGCACGTTGACGCGCTTGTCGCGCGCGAACAGGTCGTGTAGCACGGCGCAATCGGTTTTGTTCAGTTCCGTCAGCGCCAGGCGGTCGATCGGGCGGATCAGCTTGCGCGCAATGCGCGGCGAGCCGGGGTAGTAGCGCAGATGGCCGTCGGGGTTTTCCGCGCGCACGATGTCGAGGTACGGCTTCATCGCCGCCGGCACATCATCGCGCTCCAGCAGTTTTTTGATCCCGCTTTCGTACTCGCGCGCCTTTTGCGCCCATGGGTGCGACAGGTCATACAGGCCGGTGCCGGCATGCGTGTCGAGATAAAAATACGGCTTGTCTTTCTGATTCAATGCATGCAGCAGCCGCGTCAGCAGCACATGCTTGAAGACATCGGCGAAACTGCCGGCGTGGAACAGATGGCGGTAGGAGAGCATTTTGCTTTCGTGAGGCGTGAGGCGGTTTGAGCTAGGAGTGTGGTGATTTAGGTATGTAAGCCAGCGGAATAATTGAAGCGCGATTGCCGCGATTTAATATGATCGTGATTATCCGATCCGGTCGCGAGCGTCGCTCCGCAACTTGTCGGTTAGCGAGGGCTTTTAATTCTGTGGTCTATACCCAACCACGAGGTTGATCTCGCCAGGGATGACAAACCCATCCGCGCCATCAAAGCGTGCCATGGCCTGTTCGACCTCGGCCCACGCGGCAAGTTGCGCGGTTGGCGGAAGTTCGGCCACCAGCGCCTGACAAAAGGCCCAACCCTCGCGAATCATTGCCACCGCAGCAGCCGTATTCTCCAACCGACGAACGATGGGCATGCTGCTTACCGCGACATCAGCGAAGCCCGCGTTACGCAGCACCGCACCCAGCCGCGCGTGATCGGCCAGCGCAAAGAACCCTGGCTTGTTCATATTGATTGTTTTGCCGCCATGACGTGCGAGGATATCGGTGGATAGCGTGCTGAGTGGATTTTTCGCGGGATCGCCATGCACCATAGCGGCAAATGTTCCGCCAGGACGTAACACTGCCAAGACCGCTCGCGCGACGGCGACGGGATCTGGAATCAGCATCAGCACGAAGCGGCTGATCGCTGCATCAAACATTTCACCACTTGCACCCAGCGCCTCGGCCGAACAGACACGGGTCGAGACGTTCCGAAGCCCGGCTGCGGCAATGTTCTTCTGCGTATCCGCGATCATTGGTGCGGCGATGTCGGTGGCCAGCACATGGCCTGATTCGCCAACGCGCCGTGCTGCCATGACGGTCTGTTCGCCAGACCCGCACCCGATATCCAGCACCCGGCTTCCTGGCGCGATAGCCGCGATATCCAGCATCTTCTCCGTCGCGGGTTCCAAAGCGGCACGGGCAGCAGCCCAGCGCGCCCAGCCGTCGGTCGCATTGCCCCATTGTTCTGCTGTTGATTTCTCGTTCATTCCGTGCTTTCAGAGTTTGTCATACTTGGTAGCCTTGCCACGCGATTTGTCTACCGGATATTTCAGTGCATTCAGTTCCAGTTTCTTTTGCGCCGCTGCCGCGAGGTCAATATCGAGCTTGTCGGCGAGGCGCAGCAGGAACAGCAGTACGTCGGCGCATTCCAGTGCGACTGCATCCCTGGTTTCCGGCGGCAGGTGGGCGGCTTCGTCGGGGGTGAGCCACTGAAAATGCTCGATCAGTTCGCCGGCTTCGCCCGCCAGCGCCATGGCGAGATTTTTCGGGTTGTGAAATTGATCCCAGTCTCGCTCGTCGGCGAACGCGGCGAGGTGCTGGCGCAGTTGTTCGAGGGTGGGGGTGTCGGGGGTGCGGGTCATCGCGCGTCTCACGTCAGGCGTTAATCCAGCTAGGTGCGCATTCTATCCTGTTATCGCGTGCCGCGCAGGGTAAATGGTATAATAATTCAATATAAACAAATAGTTACGATTATTGGGGGAGAGGGTCTACGGATGCAAGCCCGACACGCCTTGTTTCTGAAAGCGATAGCCTTCGCGGCGGACAAGCATCGCCATCAGCGGCGCAAGGATCCCGAGGCCTCGCCGTATATCAATCACCCGATAGAACTCGCCAACGTGCTGCTGCACGAAGCCCGAGTCACGGACACCACGGTGTTGATCGTGGCGATTCTGCACGACACGCTCGAAGACACCGAGACCACGCCCGATGAACTGGCGGCGGCGTTCGGCGGCGAGATTCGCGACATCGTGCTTGAAGTCACCGACAACAAAAAACTTAAAAAACGCAAGCGCAAGGAATTGCAGGTCAAGCACGGCCCGCATCTGACGCGCAAGGCGCGACTGGTGAAGCTGGCCGACAAAATCTGCAACCTGCGCGACGTGGCGGTGAATCCGCCGGCGCGCTGGCCGTTGAAACGCCAGATCGAATATTTTGACTGGGCGAAATCCGTGATCGACGGCATGCGCGGCACCCACGCGCGGCTGGAGACGCTGTTTGATGAAGTGTACGAACAGCGTCCGCATGCGGAGCGCTGGCTGCGGCACGCGAAGCCGGCAGTGCGTGGGCCGCACGTGCGGCGCGCGGTGCCGTAGTTGCCCACATAGACGCCACACTCCGGCAGCGGTTTGTGGTGCGGGCACGCTGCTGCTAACATCGCGAACGTTCTCGCAGTGCTTGTCCTCGTTGCCACGTTGTTCTCCCGGAGTTCATATGCTGTTTCGTATTTGCTGCGTCGTGTTATTGCCGTTTTTCGTCGGCGCTGCATCCGCTGCCTATCCCGACCGTCCCATCCGCCTGATTGCGTCGTTCGCGCCGGGAGGCAATATCGACATCACGGCGCGCACCATTGCGCCGGGGCTGACCGAGCAACTCGGTCAATCGGTGATCGTTGAAAATCGCGGCGGCGCGGGCGGGCGCATCGGCACCGAAGTGGCGGCGAAAGCCGCACCGGACGGCTATACACTGCTGCTGGGTTCCAGCGGTTCGCTTACTGTGAACCCGGCATTCGCCGCCGTGCCGAGTTACGACCCGATCAAGGATTTCGCGCCGACCTCATTGGTGTCCATCGTGCCGCTGGTGCTGGTGACGCATCCGTCGTTGCCGGCGAGCAACGCCAAAGAATTCATCGCGCTGGCGAAAGCCAAGCCCGGCTCGGTAATGATGGCCTCCGCCGGCACCGGCAGCAATACGCACCTCACCGGCGAATTGTTTCAGGTGATTACGGGCGTGAAGCTCACGCACATTCCGTACAAGGGCAGCGGCCCGGCGCTGATCGATCTGATGGGCGGGCAAACGCACTGCATCTTCGATCAGGTATCGACATCGGCGCCGCTGGTGAATTCGGGCAAGCTGCGCGCGATCGCGGTGGCGGCCTCGAAGCGCTCTCCGTTGCTCAAGGGCGTGCCCACCATGGAAGAAGCAGGCGTGCGCGGCTTCGAGGCCTCTACTTACACCGGCGTGTTTC
>VFLF01000758.1 GCA_009885185.1 Nitrosomonadales bacterium
ATACGACGGCTTGCCCGGATGCTGATCCGACGACAAAATAATCCCGTGCTGCGTCAGCGCCGCCACATCGATATGCGGATAGACACTGCGCTGACTGATGATCTTCAACTTCGGCAACCGCGCAATCAGCGGCGCGCGTATGGGCGTGCGCTCGCGAATCAACACCAGCGCCTCGGTATCCTTCAAACGCTCGGCGAGTTTGTCTTCATCCTTGGTGTGATCGTTCCAGATGGTTACGTTGTGATTGGCGACGAGTTTGTAGGCGTCGAGATTGCGCACGGCGTTTTGGTAGTCGTCGAGGACGGTGATGTTCATTGAGGTTATATTAAAAATTGTTTAAAAACAATAACTTACAGCAACAACGCGGATGGAGAAAAGCCGTCGGCTAGTGATCGAGCCAAGGATTAATAGTCGCCACGCCCATGTGCCGAAAATCGGCGACATTGCGGGTCACGGCAGTCATGCCGTGCGCCAACGCGGTGCCCGCGATCATCGCGTCACGCTCTGGCTTGGGGTCGGGAATATGAAACTTTGCGCAACATCGCGCGGCAGCGGCATCTAACGGCAGAATTCGACCGTCAAACTCGGTCAGCACGCGCTTTTCAAGCCACCACCGCAGCAGCGCGCCTTGCTTGGCATCTTTGCGCTCTATCCGCAATACGCCAAGTTCCAACTCCATCACCGTAACGGCGGACAAATACATGCTCGCAAGCGGCGTGCGTGCCGCCCACGCGTAGACCTTGGGATGCATCTTTTCCTGTCGTCGCATTTCCGAAACAACGTTGGTATCCAGTACGAACATCAGGAGAAGTCCGGCACCTTGAGTATCGGACCACGCATACGAGGCGGCTTGAAATCGAAGTCATCGCCTTTTGCGGGCGCCAACGCTTCGATCAAGGTCTTTTGCTTGCCGGCAAGACGCTGATATTCCTCGATGCTCAACAGCACATGCGCCGGCCGGCCCCGATCGGTAATGATGACAGGGCCGCGCTTGGCTGCTTTTTTGGCGCCGCTGGTGTCTTGATTAAACTCGCGGCTTGAGAGTGTTGTCATGCCCATGATGGCCTCCGCATGAAAGTAGTTACGTTACTACATTGTCGCTTTGGCGTCAAACAAACGTAACAACAAACGCGCAACGTCAGACCCGCTCAAGTATATGCAACCCCCGCACCCGATCCAGCAGATAAATCAATCCGCGATCATCCACCGTCACGTCGTTGCTCTGCACGCGCGGGCAGCCGGGCGGCACGTCCGGCATGAATGACGCGACTTCTTTCGGCGCGTGGGGCTTGGCGATGTCGATGATGCGCAGCCCATGCGCGAACCACGCGACGGGGATTTCGGTGCCGGTGACTTTTTCGCACGGCTGATGGCAGCCAGTCATCACGGGTTGCGGTTCGTCGGGCATGTCTTCCAGCTGGAACGATGAAATCGGCACCGGATTTTTTTCGTCGCTGATATCCACCACCCACAAGAACGCCGCCGGATACGGCGTGTCGCAGCCTTCGAGCCGGCCCACGTCCTCGTCGGACACCACCATGATGTCGCGACCGCCGATCTTGAACGGCATTTTCAGACAGGTGTGCGTCGGCCACGGAAACGGCGGGCTCCAATCGACGTGCGACACCAGCTTTGGTTTGCTCAGGTCTTCGATATCCAGAATCACAAAGCCGCCGTACCAGTAGCTGGTATAAAGGCGATTGCCCTGGCGCAGCGGATGATGACACTTGTGATGCGAGCCTTTCCACGTCGGCTTTTCACCGCCCGCCGCCCACTGGCCCGGCATGTGCCAGCGCCCAACTTCCTCGGGCTTGGCCGGGTTTTTCAGATCAAGTATCACCACGATGTTGCCGATGTAGCCGTCCATCGTCGGTGAGATATAGGCATACCGGCCATCGAAATCAAAACGATGCACGCCGCGCGCGTAGTTGGCCGCGCTCTTGTCGGTGGCGTCCCAATTCGTGATGAGCTTGTGCTTGGCCGGATTGGAAATATCCCAGATCGACAGGCCGCCGGTGTAGCCCGCGGGCGGCGTTTCGCCCTTCAACGCATGCGCGCCCAGCACCTCGCGGTTGGTAATCATAATGTCGCCCGCTACCCGCACCTTGTGCGAGTGAGTGCCGGGCGGCATGTTGATCTCGCCGATCTGCTTGGGGTTTTTCGGATCGGCCACGTCGATCACCAGCGTGCCCGCCGGATTGCGCATATTGCCGACGTAAGCGGTCGTGCCCTGCACCACCACCTGCCCGCCGCCCGCGCAGTCAAACCACGCCTGCTTGCCGAATTGATTGTGCGTGTGCGCGTGATCGTGCGCGGCCCCGGCCTGACGCACGTCCATGTAGGCGACTTCTCTCACTCCCTTGGCTTTGCTCATTTTGCGTTCCTTGGTTAATCCCGTTTCTCAATCCAGCTTGATTCCGGCCTGCTTAATCACCCGCGCCCACTTATTCCGCTCCGAACTCACGAACGCCGCGAATTGCGCGGGCGTGTTGCCCACTGGCTCGCAGCCCAGCGCGAGCAGGCGATCCTGTGTTTCCGTGCTGCGTAGCACTTTGACGATATCAGAATTCAGCCGGGTGACAATGTCGCTCGGTGTGCGGGAGGGCGCGAGCCAGCCGAACCAGCCGACCACTTCAAAGCCGGGAAATCCCAGTTCCGCCACCGTCGGCAACTCAGGTGCCACGCGCGAACGAGCCGCACTGGTGATTGCCAACGCGCGCACCTTGCCCGCCTTCACTTGCGGCGTGGCCACCAGCGCCAAGCTGAATAAAGCTTGCACCTGCCCGCCGATCAGCTCCGCCAGCGCGGGGCCGCCGCCTTTATACGGAATGTGCGTGAGCTGCATGCCCGAGACAATTTTGAATTGCTCCACCGCCAGATGCCCAGAGGAGCCGTTGCCCGCCGACGCGAAATTCACCGGCTTTGTTTTGCCCATTGCGATTAATTCCTTCACTGACGTGGCCTGTACCGACGGATGCACAATCAGAATATTCGGCACCGAAATGCCGTGCGTGATGGCGGCAAAATCCTTCACTGGATCAAAGCGCACTTCGCGATACAGACTCGGATTGATCGCCACGCCCGCCGCCGCCAGCGCAAACGTGTAGCCATCGGGTGCGGCGCGCGCCGCTGTTTCGTAGGCGATGTTGCCATTAGCGCCAGGGCGGTTATCCACCACTACGATCTGCCCCAGAGATTCGGTGAGCCGCGGCGCCACCATGCGCGCCAATGTATCCGCCGGGCCACCGGGTGGCACGGCGACGATCATGCGGATGGGCTTGGTGGGATAGGTCTGCGCCTGCACGCCTCCCGATAGCAGCACCAGCAACGCTACTGTTGCGGTACGCGCGCCAGCTTGATGACTTTTGCCCACTTCACAATTTCCTCTTTGATTTGCGCAGCAAATGCCTGCGGCGTGTTCGCTTCGCTTTCTATGCCTAGACCGCTGAATCTATCGCTGATATCGGCACGTTTAACCATCGCGGCAATCTCACTGTGCAGCCGGTTGATAATCGACACTGGCGTGCCGACAGTGGTGAACAAACCGTACCAGCTGTTCATCTGATAACCCGGCACGGTTTCGCCTAGCGTCGGCAAATCCGGCATCGACCTCACGCGCTCAGCGCCAGTCACGCCAAGCGCGCGCAACTTGCCTGACTTGATATGCGGCAGCGCCGCGGAAAACCCGGTTATCAGCATGTGCACCTGTCCGCCCATCAAGTCGGTCAGCGCCGGGCCCGCGCCTTTGTACGGCACATGCACAATGTCAATGCCCGCCATGGTTTTCAGCAGCTCGGCTGATAATTGGGCAGTCGAACCAATGCCCGACGACGCAAAGTTGATCGCGCCGGGCTTTGCTTTCGCCAGCGCGATCAAATCCTTTACCGATTGCGCGGCAACGCCCGGATGCACCAGCAGCACCAGTTGCGCGCTGCCTACGCGGCTGACTGGCGCCAGATCGCGCACCGTGTCGTAGGCCATTTTTTTGTAGAGATTCGGCGATATCGCGATTTCGCCGTTCGAAGCGATAAACAGCGTGTGACCATCGGGCGCGGCCTTCGCCATCAACACGCCCGCCACCGCGCCGCCCGCGCCGGGACGGTTGTCCGTCACCACCTGCTGGCCCAACGCCTCGGTGAAATGCTGCGCCACCAGCCGCGCCACCAAATCCGTCGGCCCACCCGGCGGAAAACCGACAATCATGCGCAGCGGGCGTGTCGGATATGCTTGCGCCTGCGCCGCCACAGACAGCAGCGAAAGCACACTCACCAGAATTAAGTAACTATTTGTTTTTATTATATTTTTCATTAACGCCGCGCAATGCGCTTCGCCGCGCGTTTGGCGCTTTTACGCGCCGGCTTTTGGGTGGCGGGATGCAACTCAAACTCGCCCATGATTTCCAGCACCGCGCCGCGCGGCAGGCCGGCAATACCCACCGCCGCACGAGCATGTTGTCCGTAATCCGGCCCCCACAATTCATAAAATAAATCCGACGCGCCATCGATCACCACCATGTGCCGATCAAAATCTGGCGCGCAGTTCACCATGCCGTACAAGCGAATCACCCGCTTGACGTGATCCAGATCGCCCACCGCTTTTTTAATCGAGGCCAGCATGCATAGCGCGGCGGACTTCGCGCAAACGTAAGCCTCCTGCTCGGTCACGTCGCCGCCCACCTTGCCATATTGCTTGATGTTGAGCGGCATCGCCTGCCGCCCGGTGCCGTGGCCGGACAGAAACAACAGGTTACCCACCTGCACCGCTGACGTGCGGTTGGGGCTGGGATACGGATGCGTGGGCGGAATTTCCAGGCCCATCTTTTTCAGCTTGGCTTCGATTTTTCCCATGATAGGTCTCTGTGTTCACGGCCAGCGTGCATTATCGCACCGCGCTTGCACGAATGCTAAGATCGCGCTACGCAATCAAACGGTGCAATGCCGTTGCACCTCATCTGAAAACGGGAAACCGCCATGAAAATCGCACGCCTTCTCGCCGCTGCTACATTGATAACACTGGCGGGCTGTTCCACGAACCCGCACGGCCAGCGCTCCGCTGAAAAAGGGTGGTATTCCGCCTGGGCAATGGCGCACAACGCGCGCGAGGCTGCGCCGAACATGAGCGGGCGCACGGTGCGCATGATTTTGAACCCCAGCATTTCCGGTAATGATGTGCGTGTAAAAATCGAAAACACCATGGGCGAAGCGCCGGTGGTGTTTTCCGGCGCAAGCCTCGGCGTTGCGGGCACTGGCACGGCGGTGCGCGAGGGCTCGATCACGCGCCTGACCTTTGACGGTCAGCCGGGCCTGACGCTGGCGCCCGGTGCGGGCGCGTATAGCGACCCCGTGCCGTTCAAGGTGACCGCACTGGAAAAACTCACGTTGAGCCTGGAGGTGCAATCCGCTGCCGACATCAGTACCCATCATGTCGGCTTGCGCGTCAACTGGTCGGCTGCCGGCGCACGTGCCGCCGACACTTCCGCTACCGGCTTCGAGCCGTTACCCGAGGTTGCGCCGCTGAACAGCGGGCAATGGCCGTATTACTGGGTAGCGGTGCTGGACGTGCAATCGTCGGCGGCTACCGGCAGCATCGTGCGGTTTGCCG
>VFLF01000730.1 GCA_009885185.1 Nitrosomonadales bacterium
ACGACCGTGACACCCGAACTCACCGTTGACGGAACTGGTGCGGGCGCCGACGTCGGGGCCGGGATCGTCCGGGGCTCTTCCTTCTTGCCGCAGGCATTGAGGGCCAGAATAAGGGCGGCGAGGCTGCCGAGAATGAATTTTTTGTACATTGGAGTTTTCTCCAGGGTTTGAATTGAAAGAAAATTACGAGTTAAAGCGGCGGGATAGTGAGTTTTTGGCCGGGATAAATCTTGTCCGGGTCTTTGAGCTTGTCCTGGTTCGCCTCGTAGATGCGCTTCCATTCATTTGAATTGCCATACTCGCGCTTGGCTATCTTCGAAAGACTGTCGCCCGCTACTACTTCATAGATCTTCGGCGCCGTCGAACTGGAACCGCTTTGTACATTGGAAAAGTCCGGCATATCCTGGCTCATGAGAGTCTCCTTGATGTGGTTGAATGTTGAATCTTGGTTGATACAGTGGCCGCACGCGCGAACTCACCCCGCAACAGCCGGTGGGTTTATCTGCGCATCCGGTTGGCGACGCCCACGAGTGCAATTGCCACTGCTGCGCTGCCCAGCGTTTTTACAAGGTCCGGGTGTTGGGCATAAAAGCCCCCGACCTTGTCGAGGATGCCGGAATCCTGCTGCTCCGCGCGGGTGGCGATCTCTTGCACCTGTTCCGGGGTTACCTGCGACGCCTGCTCGGGCGACAGCTGCGTACCACCGGTGTGCGAAGGCGCCGACAGCCGCCCCAGAATACCGCCGCCAAGCGCGGACAACACGCCTGGCCCGATCGATCGCAGCAATTGGTTGAGAACGCCCGCTTGCTGCTGTGGATTGGACTGGCCAAACATCTTGCCAACCATCTCTCCAAAGGACGGGGTATTGTCGGCGCGAAACGCATCACCCACCCCCTGCCCCAATATTTCAGGCGGCGTGGCGCTCGCGACGTCGTCGAAATGTGTTTGTGCATCCGGATTATTACCTGGTGTGTGATTTGCGTACTGTTGCAGAATATCCATCAGTCCCATCGGAATCTCCAAGTTGTAGAGAAATGCTGCGAAAAACGGGCAAATAATCGCGTGCTGCCCACGTTCAGGATGTGGGGTTACGCCTTATGATGCTATAAATTACGAGGAGAATGATGGCGCCGATCAGCGATCCGATAAAACCGGCTGCCTCGCCCGCCCGATACAAACCCAGCGCCTGCCCGCCGTAAGTGGCGAGAACAGAGCCGACGATACCGATGATCGCAGTTATGAAAAAGCCCGCTGGATCGCGCCCCGGCTTCAGCATTTTCGCTAGCAATCCGACTACGAATCCAATCAATATGGTCCAGATGATGCCCATTGTTGTACCTTCCGCTGATGATGTGTTTCTTGAGGCAAACCGGCTTTTCCTGCAGCAATCAAAGCCAATCGAAGTGCTGAAGTCGCACTGGCCCCGCCGTGTAGGTGTTAACTACATTGTCCAATCATGCGCCTAGGAGACCATCAAGTCAGTACGCCAACACACATAAGACAGCCGCAGCCCGCACTGCGCAGGCGTGCGGCAACACCTCGGCGTACAAAGCAGCGGAATCCTGGTTAAACAGCGGCGGTGATCATATGAGCACGCATTTTCCCAACGATCGCCCCGTCGCCGAACCGGGTCAACAGAGCCTTAGTCGCCGCATCCGTCGCTTCGCCGAGACGGTTGGGATCGCGCTCTTCGATTTCGCTGCGTAGCGGCGACCCTTGGCAAAAACCGATCGCCAGATCGCGCGCCGACGGGGCAGCACTCTGCCGATTCACGGTTTTGATCGCGATCTTGTCAAATCCAGCCTGTGTCAGCTCAGTGCGGATCAGGTCGGTGTCGAAATACCCGTATGGCATTCGCGCCAGTAGACCGGGTGGATTGTTCGGGAACAGGCGAGCCACGGCCTCGCTCACAATCTGGCAGAACTCATTATTCTCGATCCGGTCCCAGACATTGAAGACGAAACGGCCGCCCGGCTTCAGCACCCGCCGCGCCTCGCGGTAACAGGCGACTCTGTCGGGGAAGAACATGACGCCGAATTGGCAAAGGACCGCATCGAACGCCGCGTCGTCGAACGGCAACGCCAGCGCGTCGGCCTGTCTCCAGTTGATCCGAGCAAGGCCTGGTTGCGCTGCTGCAAAATCGAGCATCGCCTGATTTATGTCACTCGCAATGATCGACACCGTCTCGGGCAGCACGCGAACGAGCACACGGGTGACGATGCCGGTCCCCGCTGCGATTTCGAGCAGGTTGCCCGCGCGGAGATCGGCCAAGCAATCCGCGAGGTCGCGCGCGAACGGCTCAAAGAAGACCGGGGCCTCGATAGCGGTCGTAAAGCGCCGGTACCGAGCCCGAATATAATTGCGCCGGGTCTTCCGTTGGATTTAGGATTATAGGAATTTCACTCCCTCCTTACCACTAAAACGCTCTATCCCCCGGTGGATAGGAGTTTTAAACACCATTTTTCTCCAGTCAGCAGACTATCCCTCGACGCGTTAACAGTCAATCGCGTGATCTTTTGCCAAGCGCCGATGTGTTCCTGAAAAGAATGCACTCAATCACCGCACGATTTTCGACCACTGCGATGATTTTCAATTTGCCGCAACACAGTATTCAGTAACTTGAGCGGGAACTGGAATTTCATGTCAAGATGATGCGGCTGACAACAATTTCAGCTCCTTGGTATGCCGATTTCAAGATGGGACCGCTCGAGGGTAGCGAGGCACGTCAGAGGGAGGGGCGATGGAGCATAGTATCAACACCTTTAGCGACGGAGCCGCCTATGAGCAGTACATGGGGCGGTGGAGCAACGCTGTCGGCGCAATTTTCCTCGATTGGGTCGCGCCTCCGCAAAATGTCCGTTGGCTCGATGTTGGTTGCGGCACCGGTGTTTTTACCGAACTCATTCTCGAAAGATGTTCTCCTGCGGCAGTGGCAGCAGTCGATCCTTCGGATGCTCAAATTGAGGAAACGCGCGGTAAGCCAATTGCGAAACGGGTAGATTTCCGTGTTGCGGACGCGCAACGATTGCCGTTCCTCGACGGCACCTTCGATGTCGTCGCCTCTTCGCTTGTCATAAACTTTATTCCTGACCGTCCTCGCGCGCTTGCCGAAATGCGCCGCGTAGTCCGCCCCGGCGGTGTGGTCGCTGGTTACGTTTGGGACTTTGCGGCTGATGGTGCCCCAAGCTCGGCGGTACGCTTCGGATTGAGTCAAATCGGCGTCAAACCGCCGCATACCTCGGGCACAGAGGATTCAAGACTCGATGCAATGACTTCGTTGTTTTCGGGTGCCTCTTTAAGAGACATCGCCGCCCGGACGATCGATGTATCGATGTCCTTTCGGAATTTCGAAGAATTTTGGCAAACACAGATACCGGCTTTCACTCCCACTGGAAAGGTAATTTCGAACTTATCGGAAGCCGACCGCAAAAGATTGATCGAGGCAGTGCGCGGGCGACTGCCAGCTGCTCACGATGGCAGCATCACTCATTCAGCGCGTGCTAACGTGATCAAGGCGCGCGTGCCAGTGTAAGTCTCTTTTTCAATATGAGATACCTTGTTCGGTTACTGTCTCACTCCCGATCAAAGGTGGCATTGTAGAACTGGTGGCTACTTCTGCTATTGGCCGAGCGGCGGTTAGCTATAGTCTTTCGTAAGCCGACCTTGGAAAAAAGCGGGGTTTTGCCAGTGGCCGGTTACGGACTCAGCTGGGAATTCACCCTATCGGCTACAAGCGGAGGATACTTCTCCATAGATAGATGCATATTACTCCGCTACGAAAATATGACCTACACAGGGAATCAAGCGGCATACCGGACGTGCTCGCCGTGGAAGA
>VFLF01000930.1 GCA_009885185.1 Nitrosomonadales bacterium
CCGGCGGTGCTTTTGAGCATCACCGGATAACCGATGCGCCGCGCCTCGCTCGCGGCGTGGCCGCTGTCCGCGAGCAGGCCCGAGCCCGGCAGCAGCGGCGCGCTGTTTTGCTGCGCCAGTTCGCGCGCGGTGTGCTTTAACCCAAACGCGCGCATCTGCGCGCCGGTGGGGCCGATGAAGGCGATGCCCGCCGCGTCGCAGGCATCGGCGAAATCCGGGTTCTCGGATAAAAAACCATAACCGGGATGGATCGCCTGCGCACCGCTGGCGCGGGCAATCGCGAGAATTTTATCCGCGCGCAAATAACTGTCGGCGGCGGGCGCGGGTCCCAGCAGGTGTGCTTCGTCGGCGTCGAGCACGTGCCGTGCGCCGGCATCAACCTCGGAGTACACCGCTACCGAAGCGACGCCGAGTTTTTTAAGTGTGCGTTGAATGCGGCAGGCGATCGCGCCGCGATTGGCAATCAGGACTTTTTTGAACATGGTGTGGCTTTCGCGGGCCGTCCCGAACGCTGTGTGGCGTGTTGCGCCGGCGCGGGCCGTCCAGCGCCGGGGTTAAAACTATAGCCTTGTCTATATAAGTATTTGTTTTTATTGATTATTTTAATCCCATCGCAACAGCTGCACGGGCGTCGGATTATAAGCGTTGCACGGGTTGTTGAGCTGCGGGCAGTTGGATACCAGTAGCCATACGTTCATGACGGCGCGCAGTTCGACGTACTTGCCCGGTGCGGAAACGCCGTCGGCGAACGTCAGCCCGCCGTCAGGGGTGACCGGCACGTTCATGAAAAAATTGATGTTGGGCGCGAGATCGCGTTTGCCGATGCCGATGTCCGCCTGTTGGAGCGCCAGCAGAAAATTATCGCGACAACTGTGCATGAATTTTTTTTGCAACGCATAGCGCACCTGATTGCTTTCGGCAGCACAGGCGCCGCCGAGCGTGTCGTGCCGCCCGCAGGTATCGGCAATGATGGTCAGCATCGGGCGGTCTTCGCAACTGTAGAGCACCGAGCCGGTGGTGAGATAAATGCCGCCCTGGCGCAGCAGCGTTTGCGTGGCGCTGTAGTGCTCGGCGGGATCATCGCGGTTGTAGAACAAGGCATCGACGGCCTGATTGCCTTCGACATCGACGATGCGCAGCGTTTGTCCCTTGTCGATAGCGATCAGACAGGGTTCGCCGGCGGGCACGGTTTGATTCAACACGGCGGCGGCGGGATCGAGGGCGCTTTCCTGCAAGCGCATGGCGGCGGCGTTCATGGGGATCCCTTTATTCCAAATACTGCATGTCGGCATTGAACAGCGCGCGCGCGTTCTCCGGGCGAAAGCCGCGGCAATAGTCATCGTGCGGCGCGGGGCCGGAGCGCCACGCGGCGAGGCCCACTTTCTTCGGCGCATACACGGGCGCGGGATCAAGCGGGTGCGGCGCGGTCGAATACGCCAGCAGCACATCCATGTCGAGACGCAGGTCCAGGTGAACGCCCGCCTTGCAGTGGTCGGGCGCGAAGGCGAATTTTCCTTCGGCATCCACGCTGACCTTGGAGAAAAAATTCACCGGCGCGATCAAATCACGCCGCGCCAACCCATGCTTGGCCGTTTCAATCAGCAGACTATCGACGCCGGAGCGGTACATGCCGTTGCGCGCGGCCTGATACGGACACTCGCCGTATTTTTCACGCATCCGTGTGGCGTCGAGCAGCAGGCCCAACGGATCGTGCCAGCCAAGGCTATCGGCAGTGATCGACGCCAGCGCGCGGCCCATGTCGCTCATCAGCACATGGCCGCGCGTGTAGTGCGCGGTGTGCTGCGCCTTCAACGAATCCGGCATGTTGTAGCGTTCGAGTTTATCGCGCGCGGCATACAGCACCACGCTGATGTTCGCGCCGTCTTCCAGCGCCGTCAGGCGCAACGTGACCCCGCGCGGCAGCACGTATGACCAATGGCCGCCGCCGGGCGCGATGTCGGAGAACAACACTTTGCTGGCGTCCAGATCGGGCGCGAATCCGCGCCAGTGTTCGGGTGCGTCCGCCGGCGCTGTAGCGGGCGGGTTGTCGGGAGCGGGATTATTCATGTGCAACTTCGCGTTTGAGTTATTCAACATTGTCGGCCACATTGGTAAAGCGTATCAAGTGCTGCGTAATCACCGGTTCGTCTTCCGCCGGCCCGGGCGGATGGATCAGTTGTTCCAGCCGCGCCTTGGTGGCGAGAAACGCCGGCGTTGCAAACTGGCCGGGTGCGCGCGGACGCGGCACCGGCACCTCGATCACTTCCTGCACCTCGCCCGGATGCGCCTTGAGAACAAGGATGCGGTCGGCGAGGTAAATTGCCTCATCGAGATCGTGGGTAATAAACAGCACCGTGATATCGATGTTGCGCCATATGTCGATCAGGTGCGCCTGCATGCGCGCGCGCGTTTGCGCGTCGAGTGCGCCGAAAGGTTCGTCCATTAGCAGAATGCGCGGCTGGTTGACCAGCGCGCGTGCAATGGCCACGCGCTGGCGCATGCCGCCCGACAACTGATGCGGGTAGGCATCGGCGAATTTGCCAAGGCCCACCAGATCAAGCCATAGCAGCGCGTCGCGCTCGGCGCTGATGCGCCCGACCCCGTTCATTTGCGGACCGAACATCACATTTTTTTTCACCGTGAGCCACGGGAACAGCGAGTAGCCCTGAAACACCATGCCGCGATCCTGGCCGGGACCGGCTATGGGTTTGCCGTCGAGCAATACGTCGCCACTGCTCTGGCGATCGAGTCCGGCGAGCGTGCGGATCAGCGTGGATTTGCCGCAGCCGGAAGGGCCGATGACGCACACGAATTCACGCCGATGCACCTGGAAGCTGACATCGCGCAGCGCCTCGGTTTCCCCCCGCGAGGAGGGGAAGCGCCGGCACAGGCCGCGTACATCGAGAATCACCTCGCGCTGCCGGAGGCGGTCAAACCGTTCGCGCACAGCATCGCTTTGCACGAGATAGGAGGGAATATTTTCCGGAGGCGCACTGGACATGGTTAGCCTTTATTTAGCGCCGGGTCCCACGGGAACAGGCGGCGCCCGAGGCGGGCGAGCAGCAGATCAACGCCAAAGCCGATGATGCCGATCATCATGATCGCGGCGTAGACGTTATCGAAATGCTGGTAGCGCGCCTGCTGCGTGATAAACCAGGTGATGCCGGTGCTGGTGCCGATCAGTTCGGCCACGATCAGGTAGGTCCACGCCCAGCCGAGCAGGATGCGCTGGTCGCGATACAGATCGGGCAGAATGCCCGGCAGCACCACTTTGGTGAGTATGCGAAAACCGCGCGTGCCGAGCGTCATCGCTGCCTCAAGAATGGTGGCGTCGAGCTTGCGCGCGGTGTTGGCGATTACCAGCACCTGCTGGAAAAACGTGCCGATGAAAACCACGGCGATTTTTGGGCCGTCGTAAATGCCCAGCACCGCCACCGCCAGCGCGCCAAACGCCGGCGCGGGCAGGTAACGAAAAAATTCGACAAACGGCTCGCTCAAGCGCGCGAGCCCGGCATGCGCGCCGCACAGAATACCCAGCGGCACGCCCACCAGCGACGACAGCAAAAAGCCCCAGAAAATAATCGTGATGCTGTGCCACAAACTCTCATGCAGCCAGGGCGCGTCCTTCTGCGGCGGCGGGGTGGTAAAGCTGGTGTAAAACGCACGCGCCACCTGATGCGGCGCGGGCAAATAAATCGGATTGGCGGGGTCGCCCGCGGGCACCGCCGCGCGCGCCTCGCTCATGCGCGTGGTCTCCTGGTGGAACACGTCTTTGTCCACCAGCATGCCCACCTGAAAATAATCCACATCCCCCGGTGCGGTGATATTTACCTTCGGATGCCAGACAAAAGGCGCATAGCTCACCAGGCTCCACAACAATAGCGGCAGCAGAAACGAGCCGATCCCCAACAGCACACGCTGCCGCGGCGAGAGACCTGCGCGTCCCGGCAACCATCGAGAGATCGCGCTCATTTTGCTGATGACTTGACCGGCGCGGCTATTTCGCGTTGGTCAGCGACGCATCAATATAGCTATCGATGTTTTCCGGCTTTTTGTAAACCCCGTTGGCGACGTTAAACGCATCAGCCACCTTGCTGGAACCGTGCAGGGATTGAAAGCCTTCGCCCTTGACGAATACCTTGCTGCCCGCGGCCAGATTCATCAGCTTGGTGCCCTTTAACAGCGGCAGATAGGCCGCCGGCGTGATGCCAACGCGCGCGGCCATGATTTTCACGGCATCGGGTTGTGTCTTCGGGTCTTCGATGTAGGCGACGATGCGATCCCACGTCTTCACGATCTTCTGCCAATCGGCGCGGCGCGCCTTGAGGCTGGCCGGTTTGACTGCCAGCGTGTCATAGATCAGCCCCGGTTCATCGGCCGACGTGTAGATGGGGCGTGAACCCGGCGCGGCTTTCAGCGCTTGTCCCGTCACCGGCTGCCATGCGGCTACGGCGGCGATATCGGCGGTCGCCAGCATTTGCGGCAGTTCATTGGTTTTGGCATTCACGATGGTGACATCGGATTCTTTCATGCCCGCTTTCTTCAGACCGTTGAGCAGCAACAGATGTTCGACCAGACCTTTTTCCAGTGCGATTTTCTTGCCCTTCAAGTCCTTCAGGGTTTTAAACGCCGGTTTGGCGATTACCATGTCGTTGCCATTGGAGTAATCGTTAATCAGAATCATCACGCTTTTGGCGCCGCCCGCGCCGGTGACCAGCGCATCGCCATTGGTCATGGTGACCGCATCGAGCTTGCCGGCAGCAAAAGCGTCCATCGACGCAGAATAATCGAACCATTCGAATTTCACGTTGACGCCGGCTTCCTTGAACCAGCCCTTGTCGATAGCCACCTGCCACGCCACCCAGCCCGGCCAATCGCTGTAGCCAATTTTCAACGGTTCAGCGGCGTGAGCAGCGGAGGCGCCAATCAGCGCCAGCGAAAACAGACTACGAGCAATCCACTTCTTGATATGCATGGCCGGTTCCTTGATAGAGATTGAATGACAGAGACGCGTTGCTGCGCAACGTGGTCAACAACGCAATATCCGTACCATCGCACCAAAGCGTGGCTGGGAACCCTGGCCACGGTAATAGGCTTGCTACGGGGAGCGCTTGGCGCGCACCAATGTGAATCTTGCGCTCTGTTATGGTGCGTAAATGCACCAACTTAAGGCCGCGCGCGTCGCGACGGTTACTCGGCCTTGATCCCCGCCTTGCGCGCGAGGTTGGCGGTGATCGTCAGTTGCTCGGCCAGCAGCTTGTCAAACTGCTCCGGCGTGCCGGGCATCGGCTCCGCGCCGAGCGAGGTCAGGCGCTGACTCACATCCGGTGCGTTGAGCGCGCGCACGATTTCGCGATTCAGTTTGTTGACGATGGCGCGCGGCGTTTTTGCGGGCGCGAGGATGCCGCCCCAGGAATCCCATTCAAAGCCCGGCAGGCCCGCTTCGGCGATGGTCGGCACGTCGGCATACGCACGCACGCGCTTGGCCGACGACACGCCCAGCGCGCGCAGCCTGCCGTCGCGCACCAGGTTGATGGCGCTGGCCAGCGGCGACATGAAAAACTGCACGCGGCCCGATACGGTGTCGGTCAGCGCCTCGGGCACGCCTTTGTATGGGATATGCACCGCGTCGATGCCGGCGGCGATTTTCAACATTTCCGCCGCGAAATGCGTGCCGCTGCCGGTGCTGCCTGACGAAAAATTAATCTGCCCCGGCTTGGCCTTCGCCAGCGCGATCAGGTCTTTCAGTGTTTTCAACTCGAGCGATGGCGGCACCACCAGCAGATACGCCGCGCTGGTGGATTGCGATACGCCGGCAAAATCCTTCAGCGGATCGTAGCCGAGCCGTGCATGCACCGTGGGCGCGACTACATGCGCCGATGAAATTGACAACAGCGTATGCCCATCGGGGTTGGATCCCGCGACGATGCGCGCACCGAGCACGCCGCCCGCGCCGGGACGGTTATCCACCACCACTTGCTGCCCGAATACGTCATGGAGCTTTGGCCCGAGCAGCCGCGCGGAAATATCCGGCTGCCCGCCCGGTGTGAAGCCGATGACGATGCGGATGGGGCGGTTAGGGAAGTGCGCGGCGTCGTCGGGTTTTTGCGCGTGGGCCGATACAACGATCATGCTTGCCAGCACCGCCGGCCAGCCCAAGCGCCGCAATAACGGCGAGGGGTTTAATCTGTGTTTATCTGTGCTCATTTGTGTTCATGTCTGTGGTTAAAAATCTTTTTGCAGTTCATGTCTTCATCACCCCGCGCAAAAACTCCACAATCAACCGCGCCGATTCATCCGGCTGCTCGGTAAACGTAATATGCCCGCACGCCGGTATCACGCGCAACTGCGCGCCCGGAATGCGCGCCGCCATTTGCTCCGACAATGCGGGCGGCGTCATGATGTCCTCCGCGCCGCAGATCACCCGCGTCGGCGCGCGTAACTCGCCCAGCCGCGCGGTGAGTTTCGGCAAACCTGCCTGATCCGGCTCGCAGCGGCCAAAGCGCAAAATCGTTTGAATAAACGCACGATAGCGCTCCGGCGAATTCTTGCGCACCGACGCGAACAATTTTTCCATCTGTGCGCGGCCATCAGCCGTGGCGAGAAAAGTGCGCCCCAGTGTCCACATCGACACATGGCTCGCCATCAAGTCACCCAGCCCCACCTCGTCGAGAATTTTCAGACGCGTGCGGAAATTCATTTCTAGCAGCGGATCGACTTTCGAAAACCCGGCCACCAGCGTCAGCGACGCCACCCGCGCCGGATCGTCCAGCGCCGCTTGCAAACACACGCACGCGCCGAGCGACGAGCCGACCAGGTGCGCGCGTGGCGCGCCTAGGACAGTAATCAGTTCCAGCACATCCACCGCCCACTGCTCCACACTGTAACTTTGCGCCGGCGACGATTGTCCCAGCCCGCGCGGATCGGGTGTCACCACGCGCCCTGCAGCGGCGATCAGCGGCAGCGTTTTGGCGAAATACGTGTGATCGTGGCCGAGGCCGGGCAAGAGGATGATGAGTTCACCTTTGCCTTGTTCTTCGTAATAAAGCTGTCCGTTACTGACGGGGGCCATCGGCATTTGTTGCAGTTCCGCAAGTATGAGTGTGCCGGACATAATAGCGTGAGTGCATTGCGCCGGTTTGTTAGACTACCCGCACCACCGCCTTCAAGGATCACCATGGACAACCGCGTGTTAGACGAAATAAACAATAAAATCAAAGAGTTACTTGCTAACACTCCGGCGGCGGACGTGCAAAAAAACCTGCGTGCGCTGCTGCAATCCCAGTTCGCCAAACTCGACCTGGTGACGCGCGAAGAGTTCGACGTGCAGCGCGCGGTGTTGCTGCGCGCGCGAGAAAAAATTACGCAGTTGGAGGCGCGGCTGACTGAGTTGGAACGTGGTGAGAAGAAGACCCCATGATTCCCTGATCGCGTTCAACCTGTTTCCTTATTGATCCATTATCGATCTATGATCCGCCTGACGCCGCTGCCGCTCGCCTTGGTCTTCTTCCTCGCGGCCAGTGCAGCCGCACAGACCCCTTCGACAGGCTCAGGACAGGCCTATCCGGTGAAACCCGTGCGTCTCATCGTGCCGTACACGCCGGGCGGCGACACCGATCTGGTCGCGCGTCACGTTGCGCCGAAGCTCGGTGATGCGTTGAAGCAGCAGGTGATCGTCGAGAATCGTCCCGGCGCGGGCAGCCTGATCGGCACCGAGGCCATGTTGCGCGCGCCCGCCGACGGCTACACGCTGGCGATGGGCACGATCAGTTCGATGGCGGTGCTGCCGGTGACGAAAACCAATGTGCCGTACGACCCGGTGAAAGACATCGCCCCGGTCATACTCATCACGGTGGTGCCTTACGTGCTGCATGTGCATCCGTCCATACCCGCGCGTTCCGTCGCCGATCTGGTCAAGCTTGCCAAGGCGCGGCCCGGGCAAATGGTTTACGCCTCGCCGGGCATTGCTACCGGTGTGCATCTCACCACCGAGTTTTTCAGCGGCGTCGCGGGCGTGAAGCTGGTGCATGTGCCGTATAAGGGCAGCGGCCCGCTGATGGTGGATTTCATCGCGGGCAACATCTCGGTGGTGTTCACCACGCTGGCCACCACCGGGCAGCACCTGAAATCCGGACGTTTGCGGGCGCTGGCTATCGCGGCGGGCGCGCGGGCGAAGGATTTTCCGCAACTGCCTACGATGTCCGAAGCGGGTTATCGCGGTTTTGAATCGTCCACCTGGCACGGCGTGATCGCCCGCGCCGGCACGCCGCGGCCCATCATCACCCGGCTCAACAGCGAAATCGCGCGTATCGTAAACGGCGAGGAGGTGCGTTCTTCGCTCGTGGGTGCGGGGTTCGATATAGGCGCCGGGAGCGCGGAGGATTTCGAGCGATTTGTATTGAGCGAAATCGATAAATGGAAAAAAGTCGCGGCCGTCGCGAACATCCGATTGGATTAACCGGGAGCGAGCATGACCACACAACCCAACGAACCCGCCGACGCACGGCGTATCGACGCATTTAAGCAAAAGTATGGCGCCAAGGTTATCGACAACGGCCTGCGTCTGCGGCCCGATGATTTTATCGATGAAGTCGAGTGGCGCGACCGGCTGGATCAGCACTACACCCGCGCGTGGCTCGAATTTACCTATGGCGGATTGTTCACGCGCAAGGGTCTCGACGAGCGCACCCGGCTGCTGGTGTCGATCGCGCAGTTCCTCGCCATGGGCGAGCTGGAAGAATTCGAGCGGCAGATTCCAAGCGCCCTGGTGGCGGGTGCGACGCCGCGCGAAGTGCTCGAAATCATTCTTCAATCAACCGTGTATATCGGCTACGTCAAGGCGTCGCGTGGCGCGCGTATTTGTGAAAAAGTGCTGACGCGGCTGGGCCGCATCGGCGAAATCACCAGCACCCAACTCCCGCTTGACGGTCGCATGCCCGAGCGTTCACTCGCCGCAGAGCGCCCGCAGTGGCCCGCCGCAAAGGGGCCGGAAGAGGTGGCGCGGCGCGAGCAGCTCGTCGAAAAATACGGCTGGAAAGGCGTCAGCACGCGCATCCGCACGCAAAACCACCAGAGCAACGAAACCATCAACAACTACGACCGCATCGATCCGCATTATCTCGGCCTGTGGTTCGACTTCATCTATGGAGAACTCTATCCGCGCGGCATCATCGACGACCGCACGCGCCTGCTAATGATGGTGGGCATCTGCCTCGCGCTGAACGAGCCGGTGCAGCTTGAAAACCATATTCGCGGCGCCATGCTGCTGGGTGCCACAGCGCGCGAAGTGCTGGAGATCATTGTGCAATCCACCGCGTATGTGGGCATGCCGACGACCGTACAGGTGGTGCGGGTGCTGGATCGGGTGGCGAAGGAAGAGGGGCGGGAGAGTGAGTTGACTGCGCGTTAAGCGCCAAAAGCATCTGGTCATGTATTCGCGCGCCAATGATTCGGTGTTGCCATGGAACGATAGCTAAACCGCCCACCTCGTTATTCCGCGAGCTTTTTCGCCGTCGCTTTCAGGACATCGATAAATCGCAGGGCCACAGGAGACAGGTAGGCATCCTTACGATAGCCGACGGCGACGTGACGGGACCACGCCAGTTCCTTCACCGGAATTTCGATCAAGCGCAAGCGCGGTGCAATCTGCTGCACGATTTGTCTCGGAGCGATACCCAGCAGATGGGATGAGCCAATGGCCTGCAGCCTGATCTGCATGGGGCCGCCTACCAGTGTAACGCGGGGAGGAGCAAGACCGTGGTCTGCAAACACGCGCTGCGCCCATTTGCAAACCACACCATCGATTGCCGGAAACGCCCACCTTTCCTGTGCGACGTCGGCGATCTCCACGCGCAGCAACCTCGCTAAACGATGATCGGCGGATGCGTAGACAATAAAATCGTCGTCATACAGGCGCTTTTGGATGATGCTTTCGTATGGCGGTGCAGCAAGGCGCGTCACCACCAGATCCAGTTGTCCGTTGCGTAAGGCGGCCACCATCACCGGTTCCGGCTCTACAGTTACCGAGACCGTCACGTTTGGCGCATCGTTCAGGAGTGTACCGAAAGCCGCCGGCAGCAGATAGTCCGCCGCGCCCGGTGCGGCCCCAATCCGCAGATGTCCAGCGGCGCCTGCGCTCATATCCGCGATTTTGCGGGCAACGTCCTGCAGCGATAGCCGCAGCGGGCTGACATTGGCAAGCAGCACGCTGCCTTCCGCCGTGAGATCAATGCCCTTGGGAGTGCGCGTCACCAGTTTCGCCTGCAATGCTTTTTCCAGACGGCGCAGGCTCTTGCTCAGCGCGGGCTGGCTCAACCCCAGCGCTTCGGCGGCGCGGCCCAGATGCCCGTGCTCGGCGACAGTTGCGAAATACTCGATGTCGCGCAGCTCCATCCTGATAACTCCTATTCATGGCACCGGTAAAACTGGATGATTGAGCCTTGGCTGGTGTGGTGTCAACATGCTTTCCCGAATGGCGGCAACTCCAGGGAGCGAATGATGATTCCAGTGAAAACGAGCATCGAGGGCTGCATGATCGTCGCGGCTGCGTTGACTGTCGCCGCGCCGGTTTATTCTAAAAACTATCCGAGCCGCCCGATACGCATCATCGTGCCTTTTTCGCCGGGCGGCGGCAGCGATATTCTCGCGCGCTTTCTCGGCCCGCCACTTTCCGAGCGGCTTGGCCAGCCAGTGGTGGTGGATAACCGTCCGTCTGGTTCTGGCATCTTAGGTACGGACATCGTTGCCAAGTCCGTTCCCGACGGATATACGCTGTTGCTGGTACAGGCAGCCCATGCGGTGAATGCGCAGCTCCACACCAAGCTGCCCTACCACCCGATCATGGATTTTGCGCCGATCACCTTGGTGATTTCGCAGCCGTCCGGTATGTTTTTGCATTCCAGCGTGCAGGCGAAGACTGTGCAAGAGTTCATTGCCTACACCAAAGCCAATCCCGGCAAACTCAACTTCGGCTCGACGGGGCCGGGCAGCAATCCCCACCTAAATGCCGAGCTCTTCAGCTCGATGGCCGGCATCCAGATGACTCACGTGCCGTACAAGGGCGCCGGTCAGGTCGTCACCGCGCTACTTAGCAACGAGGTGCAGTTCGCATTCATCAACCTGGTCTCGACCATGCCCCATTGGAAGGCCGGACGGCTGCGGTTCATCGCTCACGGGGGATCAAAGCGTTTGGAGTCCATGCCTGACGTGCCCACCATTGCTGAATCTGGCGTGCCCGGCTTCGTGGCGCACGGATGGCAGGGCTACATGGCGCCCGGAAAGACGCCGCGTCCCATTATCAACCGGCTGCAGAAGGAAATCACTGCAGTCGCCAACCTCCCGGATGTGCGACGAACCCTCATCTCGCAGGGCAGCGACGTCGTTCTCAACACGCCGGAAGAGTTTGCGAAGATCATTCACGCCGACGCGGACAAGTGGGGCGCGATCGGCAGGCGTCTGGGTATCAAACTCGACTGAAAATTACCGGCGGTATTCATTGATGGGGTGACGCAGGCGCGGCGACACCAGCCGCGCGCCGTACACCGCTACGTGTAATCGTGCGTTAGACTCTGCGCGATTCCTCCGTAGACGAAGCAGCCTCTCATGTCCCTAGCCGTTCTCCACAGCCGCGCCCTCGCGGGCGTCGCCGCGCCGCCGGTTGACGTCGAGGTGCATCTGGCCAACGGCTTGCCGAGTTTCACCATCGTTGGCCTGCCGGAGGCGGAGGTGA
>VFLF01000185.1 GCA_009885185.1 Nitrosomonadales bacterium
TGCGGATGGGGCGGGTGGGGTAGGTTTGTGCCGTTGCCGTGCAGCAAACCAACGCGGCGGCAAGCGTAGGCGGGTGGAACAGGGAATTCATGTTTTCTCCGAATCGGCGGACGCCGGCAGGGGGTGAAAGTTATCGGCTTTCAGCGCGGCAGGCAAGCCGGTTTACGTTGTAATAAGGCCAGACACTCATGGCACTACCTTAAGCAAAAACGCCAGTCTGATGCCAGTCAAATCCAATAGAAACAAGCATTTTCACGCGTTAAAACGGGTATTTCCAAAACCCTTTATCGCAGTGTTTAAGTCTCAAAACGTCTCCTTGGGGCTTAAGGTAGTGCCATGAAGGCCAGACACGATATCGAATGCCGTATTCCCCCAGTCCTTAAGCAGCAACCCGAAACGGACTGACGATCTGCACGCCCTCGATGGTTTGGCCGTTTTGTAAATCTTCGGAGAGCAGGGTCTCGCAACCCTGGTGAATCGCGGCGGCGATAATTAGCGCATCCCAGTGCGACACGTTCGCTTCGTCGGCGATTCCCCATGCGGTTTCCAGCAGGGCGCCGTCTATCGCACAGGGGTTCCACGCCATCAGGTGCCGGATTTCGGTGCGTGCCCGCGCCTTGAATTCGTCCCCATTGATGCGCATGAGATTGACGTAAAACTCGTTGAGCACCTGCGTGCTCACGCGGCCGCTGCGCTCTTGCCAGCAGCGCGTGAGCCACGCTTGCGCCGCGCCTTGCTTCACCGCATCGCGCGGGTCGAGCGCGTAGATCAGGACGTTGGTGTCAACGAAGACCGGCACGGTCGTTCGCCTCGTCACGGCTCAGATAGCGCGTATTTTCAGGAAACGGCAGGGGCTGGAATTTAAGCGCGGCGCGCATGGCGCGCTCGTAGACGCCGTCGCGCGCACGCGCCTGCTCGACCAGTTGGCCGAGATAGCGCGAGACGCTGGCATTGTCGCGAGCGGCCTTGACGCGCACCCATTCGAGCGCGTCTTCTTCCATGGTGACGGTCACATTCTTCATGATCCACCCCGCACAAATTAACACGAAAACAGTGTAACACTGGGTTCGTGTTATTGTAAATCAGGGGCGATCTACGTTAGCAATCACCAACACGCGGGATATTTGGTGTTGCCATGAGTGCCAAGTCGATTGCGATAAATTATTATAAGCTAGAAAAGAGAAGTCCCCACCCCCGCCCGCAGTCGCGGGCGTAGTCACATCAGCCGCCGCTGTTTCCCTGCATACCCGAGTTGGATATCACAACCTGTGAATGACCGACGGGCCGCGCCTACTTCTCCAGGCGCGCCATAAAACCGATGGGCCGTTTCTTCTTCGGTTCCGGTGGCGCCATCAACTGGCGGATCGCATCGAACACTACCGTGAACTTCTCATCGGTGCTGGCCTCCAGTTGATCGAGCCGGCGCGCAAGTTCCTTATTCGAGGCAAGCGCCACGCGCAACTTCACGAACGCCCGCATGATCTCAATGTTCACCGCGATCGCACGAGGGCTATTGAGCACCGAAGACAACATCGCCACACCCTGTTCCGTAACCACGTAAGGCACGGTGCGCCGCCCGCCGCGACCGGGTTTGTTTGAGGTCACGGATTGTGACCTCAAAGCCGTAACCTCTTGATTGTTCATTGGAAACATGAAATCCGCCGGGAAGCGTTCAAGATTGCGCTTCACCGCCTGCAGCAACACTTTGGTGCGCACTTCGTAAAGATCGGCCAGATCGGAGTCGAGCAACACCTTGTGACCGCGCAGCACCAGGATGGCGCGCTCGATGCGTTCCGTGGCGACGGGCGAATTCTTTAGTGCCATGAGCGATTTTCCATGGGAATACGTCTCAATCTAGTACAACCATGCGGCGCGTTCATGCGTAGCCCAAACAACTACGCCCGATGCTCCATCGCCGCCAGCGTGCGCGATTCACGCTTTTTGATCGCCTCGTAACGCGCAATCAGTTTACGCGCGCGCACGATGATCGGGATATCGATCATTTTTCCATCAAGCGACCATGAGCCGCGCCCGGATGCGGCGGCCTCCTGATCCAGCTGGATGACTTTGCGTGCGTACTCGACTTCGGGCTCGCTCGGGGTGTATTCCTGATTGACGATGGTGACTTGTCCCGGATGGATGCAGCCTGCGCCCATAAAACCAAAATCACGAGAACGCCGCACCATTTTGCGGAAGGCGTCCCAGTCGCCGAAGCCGGCGATGCTGTCGATGAAGCCCAGTGGCACGATGCCCACGGTGTTGGCGGCGAAGATCATCTGCTGCTTGGGGTAAAACAACGCTTCGCCGGTGGGCTGCATATTGTTGTCGAGGGCGAAATCTTCGCCGCCGATGTTGCAGGCGACAATGCGTGGCGAGGCGCGCACGATGTCGCGTATCTGAAAAAAGGCGTCGCTGGTTTCGATCATGGTGATGAACTTGGTATGGCCCACGGCCATGCCGCGCTTTTCTTCGAGTTCGCTCACCAGCTCGTCGAGCAACTGGATGTGCGATGCGCCGCCGACCTTGGTGCAGGCCAGCGCATCCACATCGGGGCAGATCGAATGCTCGAGGTCGCGCACCGCCTGCGACAGCGGCTGGTTAAAGCGCACCACCACGTCGGCGCCACCGCGGCGCACGCGGGCGGCGGCTTTCTCGACCA
>VFLF01000669.1 GCA_009885185.1 Nitrosomonadales bacterium
CATCATCGGCTGGCAGCGTGCGGGCTGGCGCCTGTTTTGGCGATGGAAGTGCCGACCATGCCGGCCAAGGATTCCGGTTGAGTTACGTGCTTTGATCCGCCGGATGGCACAGGACAATCCGCTGTGGGGGGAGGAGCGCATTGCCAGTGAATTGTTGGTGAAACTGGGCATTCGGGTTTCCCCACGCACAGTACGTAAGAACATGCCGAAGCCAACGGCAGGGCAACCCCGGGGCGACCAACGGTGGTCGACGTTCCTGAAGAACCACGCAAAGGCGATTCTTGCGTGTGACTTCTTCATTGCGGTCACCGCGACATTTCGAATGCTCTATGTATTTGTGGTCATCGAGCACGGCAGCCGCAGGCTGAAGCGCGGCGCACCCAAGCGCGGATTGGACCTTACAGCAACTGCGAGAAGTCGTGGGTGAGGAGAATACACACCGTTATCTGCTTCATGATCGAGACAGCATTTTCGCCAAGCACCTGGATGAATCGATCAAGGCGTTGGGCTTGCGTGTACTAAAATCACCGCCGCAGTCGCCGAAGGCGAATTCTATCTGCGAAAGAGTGATCGGCACGATACGCCGCGAATGCCTGGACTGGCTGATTCCGGTACCTGAGTCGCATCTGCGTGAAATCCTGAAAACCTGGGCATCGCATTACAACGGAGGACGTCCGCACAGTAGTTTGGGTCCCGGCTTGCCGGGTCCGCCGAACACAGTAGTGGCAACGGAAAGACCATCAAACTCCCGCCACTGGTTGGGGGAGGGTGTTGCCGTAAGTTCGAAATCCGTGCTTGGTGGCCTGCACCACGAGTATTCGTTAGAGCCTGCCGTCACATGATCGACCATAGAAACCCACAAAACCGTACGACGTTGATTTTTGCGGAGGCGTGAGAGATCTGCACAGCGATCTTCATATAGCCAAATTTGGGATTACGGCATTTCATTTCGACGATAGCTGCAATGAGTTCTGCGGAGGGTCCTTTGGGGCCGGGTTTGCGCGGATTTGACCATACGGGGCGCGCAAAGTTGGCTGCCTGCGTAACAGCCAAGAGCGCAGACAATGCAGGTGCATTGACAAGGTAAGGCAATTGCATTACCATTCCTGCGCCTATTCATTTCAAGGAAATGTGCCATGGCCGTATCCCACGAAATCGAATCCACGCTTACCGACCGCTACCAGACCACGGTGCCGGAAACCGTTCGCCGTACGCTCAAGCTCCGTAAGCGCGACAAAATCCACTACATCATCCGCAATGGCGAAGTGGTGCTTACGCGCGCCGAAGTCACCGAAGGTGACGACCCAGTGCTCGGGAAGTTCTTGGAATTCCTCGCCCGCGACATTGCCAGCCATCCGGAACGGATTCAAGCGGTAGATCGGGGCCTCGTGAAACGCATTCAGTCTCTAGTCGGTGGCGTCAAAGTCGATCTCGAAGAAGCTCTATCGGCAGACGATGAATGAGTAGTGGTAAGCCTGCGCCGCTGGTCGTCAACGGCTGGATGATTTTTGCGCATCCGCTGTTTCTAAATCAGGTTGCGGCGCTGATCCAGCAGGTCGAACGGCTGAAGCGCAAAGACTCGAAGGGTTTTATCAAGAAAAATTCCACCAAGCGTCTTGCCGCAATCGCCAAGCTTGCGTTCGAGGTGATCCCGCAGGATCCTGCGAGGTTTGACTACCGCCAAGGCAATACCCTCGGGGAGGATTACAAGCACTGGTTTCGTGCCAAGTTCTTCCAGCAATACCGCTTGTTCTTCCGGTATCACGCGGCTACCAAGCTGATCGTTTACGCTTGGGTAAATGATGAGGACACCAAGCGCGCCTACGAAAGCGGGGATGACGCGTATAGGATATTCCGCAAGATGTTGGACGTTGGCCAGCCCCCGGACAATTGGGATCGACTACTCTCGGAGGCGCGTGCGGAAGCAGACCGCCTGCAAAAACTCGTTGCGCAGACTACTGCGGGGCAGCCTTGAATCATTCGACGACGTAGTGTTGCGGCGACGGTGCGAGCAATAAGTCTCCGCAAAGTTCTTGCGGGAGTTTTGCGGGAAGCAGTTATGCATCGTCCTGCACAGTTATGCACGGTTGGCAGCGAGCGCCATGCAATTAGTGGTTAATAAACAAATACTTACGTTTGACCATCCTTCATGGGGTGCAGGTGGTCGGAGGTTCAAATCCTCTCGCCCCGACCAAAAATCAAAGACTTACAGCATATTTCTAAAGTGATTTAGAGCCTAATTAGTTTTGCCAATCGCAGCTAACCTATTGATTTATATGGCTAGCGTACCTGCAAATGGCAAATGTGACACAGCCTGATTCCGTACACCCTAATTCGTACCTTTAAACAATATTTTTTGCCGGCTATTTTGCCATTGGCAAAACCTGGCGTAAGTTGGATTCGGGAACGGGGTTCAGAATAAATCAGCAGCGTGGGGTTGCCGTTCGTTTGACAGGCCTGCATGTTGGAGTGCACCGCCACTTTTTGCGCAGCGCCTGTCTTTGGGGAATTACTATTCACGCAGTGATTGGCGTGCGGAAAAGGCCTTGGCTGTAAAGCCGCCGTCCGTAGAAAGCACGGCACCGTAAGCGTCTAACCGCCTGACGTTGGCGCGACGTTCATTTTTGCGGACTACAGGAGGGTGTTGCCGTGCGCTCAAAAACTGTGCTCGGGGGCCTGCATCACGAGTATTCTGCTGTTGCATGAGCGACCGCGCAGGCCCAGAAAATTGCGTGGTGTTAATATTTGCGGAGGACAATCGAACTTCTGGGCCACGAGCCTTCTGAACCATCCCAAAATCATGTCCGGCCTGGCGGCGTTAGCCACATCTTCAAGTGCCTTGCGGCCGAGCCGGTGGCCGATTTCGGCAAGTGTCTTTTTTTCCGGATCGGACAACAGCAGGCGGCCCTTGATCTGGTTCTTCAGATTCCGGTTTTCAGCGATCAGGTATTCATTTCGAAGTAACAATTCCTGGTCCACCGTGCCGGTGATATATGCCAAGATCCGCGGCCAATGCTTACGCTTCCTATGTCGGTCATGAGATAACAGGAAGGAGTTTACGGCCGCAGAAGCGTGATACAAAATACTTGCCGAAGTCAGGATTAACTGCGACAAAAATCCATCGCGTTTTCAACAGGTTCGAGTTATTCGACCATACGCTATGCGCGCTACACTCTCACTAATTCGCCATGCACAGGAGTGAAGAGAGGCACAGGGAACAGAACCTTCGATCTATTTTGATTTACATGAGGGTGTCTACATGTAAAGCGGTCTACTTGCGTTGGACGATAGCCAGCGCATCGTCCGCCGCCACGATGCGCATGCCATGGTAGCGCTTCAAGTTGAGCAAATGCGCATCCCCCGACACAATCAAATCCGCGTTGGCCGCCAGCGCACAAGCGAGCACCGCATCATCGTCAGCGTCGTCATGCACCGTGCGGCGGATTTGCGCCGGCGTCACCACCGTCACGAACCCTTCATACTCGGCGACAAGCTGCGCCGGCGTCTTGCCGGTGGCGCGCACCACCTTGGCAAGCTTCCTGCGCGGCAACACATCGGCAAGCTCTGCAAGCAGCACACGGCTGGTGTAGAAATCAATCGGATAGTCATCCATCGCCGCAATCAACCGATGTGGACTACCGCGCCACAACAGCGCCGAGACGATGGTATTGGTATCAGCGACGAAGCGCACGCGCCGGGCGCCTAGCCTTGCGTACTGCGTTGATCTCCGCCTGAATCTCGTCTTCACTCATGGGCAGAATCTTCGCTTTGGCGACCTGCTTCGCGTTGGACAGAAATGCCCGTGCCGCGCGCCGACGCATCGCGTCGCGCAACAGTTCCTCGATAGCTTTCTGCGTCAGCAACCCCGCCTTCTTTGCATCGCGCGCCAGAGTGGCGGGCAATACCACTTTAAGTTCCGTCATGGCGTTTATCCTTTAGCGGCTCAAGCGGTTTGCTTGGCTTCTGTAGTGCACCTCGCTTCCATCGCATTCTACGCCAAATTGTGGTCGCACAATTTCGGTAATACATAGCACGCTTTATCGCACTGACGTCATACCATTTGTCTGCGGGTACCGGGCTGGCTTCATGACACAAGCCTAATTGCCTTCATAACGACGGTGGCTAAAAACGTAGTGGAAAGAGAATATGTCAGTTCTTTTGCCCCCTTACAAGGCACTTTCCGGAGAACGGGGTCCTGATTTTGACACTACCCTTCGAGTCGTTGGTGCGCTGGGTTTGACGTTGCACGTAGAGGCCACTCATTAGATCGGTTGCGAGGTCTACGTTATTAGGCCGCAATTGCGACCATGCTGCAAACCGCCAGTTTGGGAATTTCGAGGAGTCGCCGTGGGGACGCCGATATTCTGCTCAAGTTTGAAAAGTCAAAATCATTCAAAATTATGATTGGCAAAATAGTTATATGAAAACCAATAAAAACAATGGGCAAAATCGGGGTAAAGTTTTGCCAAATGATATGCTAAGTCATTGATTTTATTATGTTCAAGCGCTGCATGGGGTGCAGGTGGTCGGAGGTTCAAATCCTCTCGCCCCGACCAATAAATTCAAAGACTTAGCGATTTTATCTGCCTAAAAAATAGGCAATAAAATATTAGACAACTGTCAAAATTTCGGCTTCCGTTCTGGTTGCCGCGTCGAAACCTCGCGCATGGGCGTTTCGTATTTCTGCACATAGCTTTCTGTCGTGGCCCGCTGGTGTGCGCGAGCGCTGCCCTAGTTCCTCGATGCCTTAGTCCATCGGCATAATGTAACAACGTGTCGGGGGCGAATTCGTAGTCAAGCCGCCACGGGGGTCTGGAATAAGCCGCCGCAATGCTGCCGCCACGCGTGATGGGCGAG
>VFLF01000394.1 GCA_009885185.1 Nitrosomonadales bacterium
CGCTGGAAGGCATCAAGAAACAACTCGGACTGAAATAAGGAGCCCGCCATGTTTAAGTATCCGGTCACGCTTACCCCCGACAAAAAAGCTGGCGGTTTTGTGGTGACTTTTAAAGACGTTCCCGAAGCGATTACCCAAGGTGACACTTTGCCGCAAGCCCTGGCCGCGGCAAAAGAAGCGCTGGAGTCCGCCCTGGATTTTTACTTTGAGGATAAACACGCCGTGCCCGCGCCATCCAAGCCCAGGCGCGGCCAGCACGTGATCGAGCTTCCCGCCAGCCTGTCGGCCAAGGTGCTGTTGCTAAACGAAATGATTGCGCAGAATGTGCGGCCCGCCGAACTTGCGCGCCGCCTGAAAACCACGCCGCAAGAAGTTAACCGGCTGACCAACATCCGGCACACCACGCGCATTGACAGTATTGCCACTGCGCTGCAAGCGTTAGGCAAACAGTTGGAATTGCGAGCGGTTTAGCAAGGGCGGACACGTTCTTTGTGTCCGCGCTGCACCGCAAGGATGACGAACGACAGCTTGGGCAAAACAAAGAACGTCTTGCCCGGGTTAACCCGTTGCCGTGCACTCAAACACAAAACCATCCAGTGATAGCGCGCGATCTGTTTCGTCTTTGAGTTCGCGCGCAATACATGCGCCAGTGCCCGCCGCACCCAAAGCCACGAAGAGCGGCAAAAAATGCTCATGTGTCGGATGATTGCGCGCGGCGTGCGGCGCTTGTTTCACGTAATCCACCAGTCCGGCATGATCGCGGCGTTCAATGGCGTCTCGCACCCATGCAACGAACGCCGTTACCCACGCGGGCGGCGCGCCGGGCGGCACGGAGCGCCATTCGCGCAGATTGTGCGAAATGCCGCCGGAGCCGATGATCATCACGCCTTCGTCCGCCAGCGGCGCCAGCGCGCAGCCGATGTCGTAATGATGCTTCGCGCCGAGCAGTGATTGCACCGCGAGTTGCGTCACGGGAATATCGTGCGCCGGATACATGAAGCGCAGCGGCGTCCACGCGCCGTGATCGAGCCCGCGTTCGCCGCACGCGGTGGGGCCGAGGCCGGCGTCGTCGATCAGCTTTGCCGCGCGCTGTGCCACATCGGGTGCGCCGGGGGCGGGGTAACGCAGTTCATACAGCGGTGGCGGGAAGCCGTAAAAATCGTGGATGGTTTCGGGTTGTGCGCTGATACTGGCGGCGGGCGATGCGGTTTCCCAGTGCGCCGACACCATGAGTATGGCGCGTGGGCGCGGCAGTTCCGCGCCCAGTATCTTGAAAAATTGCGTGGTGTTGCATTCGGCCAGCGCCATCATCGGCGAGCCGTGCGACAGGAATAAAGTGGGTAGCGTTTGTGCCATCGTTTGTATATTGTGCGCATGAGAGTAAATCCAAGTGCCGCTGCATCACCTTCTGTGTCGATATTATATAACTATTTGTTTTTAAACATTAATTTATGAAACCCTTATGAAGCTATACGCCTCGGACAACTCTGGCAATTCGTGGAAAATCCGTATCCTGCTATCGCTGCTCGATGTACCGTGCGAGCGCGTCGATGTGGATTTTTTCGACAAGCGCGAACACAAATCGCCATGGTTCCTGAAAATCAATCCGCGCGGCCAAGTGCCGGCGATGGAAATCGAAGGCAAACATTTCTGGGATTCCACCGCGCACCTGGTCTACATCGCGCGCAAATGGGGTGGCGAGCAGTGGCTGCCGACCGATCCGCTCGGCATGGCGGAAGTGATGCACTGGATGGCGTTTGCGCAGAACCAGGTGCAGTTCGGTTTGCAGTGGGCGCGCGGCGTGGTGTTGAAGCTCAAGAAGACCGGCGACTTCGAGGATATGCAGCGGCAGGGGCGGCTGGGGTTGCAGATTCTCAATGACCATTTGCAGCACAACGACTGGCTTGCCGTGGGGCGCACCACCATCGCCGACATCGCGTGTTACCCCTATGTGGCGAAATCACCCGAAGGGGATTTTGATCTGCCCGCGTATCCGCACGTGGTGGCGTGGTTAAAGCGCTGCGAGGCGGTGCCGAAGTGGCCGGAGCGCAAAGACAACTACCGGCGCAATTGAGATCGTGGCGCTCTTTGCACCCGCTGCATCTTCCACACAGTCGGTAGACCGTAATTTGAGGTGGCGCCATGTTTGGTAATCTCTTTAGCAAAAAATCCGCGGCAACCCACGCGGAAGATCAGGTATGGGTGACGGACAAAGCGCGCCGCAAGGGACTGCACGCAGTGATTGAGCCGAGACTGGTCGGCGGGAAAACCGTGATGCTGGTATGCCTTAACAAAAACACCTTCGATACCTGGTCGGAAGCATTCGTTGGGCGTACGCCGTTTCACTGTCAGGATGTGTTCGGACGCAATTCGTTGAATTCGCATCTGTCGCGC
>VFLF01000240.1 GCA_009885185.1 Nitrosomonadales bacterium
AGAGCGGTCAAGATGCCCTGACCGAGTTCGCACTTGCCGGTGTGGACGGTGACGGTGCCGTTGGCGTTGATGCGTATCCAGCCGTCGAGCATGCGGTTGTTGTTCAGGCCGCCGGGCAGAGGCGGGGGTTTGGCGCCCGGCGCTTGTTGCGCAATCGCTGCGGGGCCGGCGAGGCTGAAGGTGGCAACGATGGCGGTGCCATGCTTGAGAAACTGGCGACGGGTGAGTGTGGAAGTTGTCATGGCTAGGCTCCTTTCACCGCGATGCCCGCCGCACGCTGCACAGCGCGCACAATGCGATTGTGCGTGCCGCAGCGGCATAGGTTGCCGGCGAGCGCCTGCTTGATCTGCGCCTCGCTGGGCTTGGGGGTCACATCAAGCAAGGCCTTGGCCGACATAATCATGCCGTTGGTGCAGTAGCCGCACTGCGCCGCCTGTTCGTCGAGAAACGCTTTTTGCAGCGCGTGCGGTTTGTCCACCGTGCCCAGGCTTTCGAGCGTGGTGATGTTTTTGCCCACAGCGGACGATGCCGGGGTGACGCACGAACGTGCCGCGCGTCCATCGATATGCACCGTGCAGGCGCCGCATTGCGCGAGGCCGCAGCCGTATTTCGGGCTGTTCAATTCAAAATCGTTGCGCAGCACATACAGCAGCGGCGTATCGGCGTCGGTGCGCACGGTGCGTTGCGTGCCGTTTATGCGCAGGTTGTAATCGGGCATGGTGTATCCTCGTTGCCGCCGGAATAAGAATAGAGTGTGGCGGGACGCGGGTAATATAGACTAAGTTTCATGGTCGTGGCGAATCACCCGGTTACTTCTGTCGTCTTTTAAGGTGTTGATAAAAAATAATGAAAATTCAAACAGTTAAGCCGTTTGCAGTGAATGTCTCGGAAAAAACCAACTGGTTTTTTCTGAAAATAGAAACCGACGACGGGCTGGCCGGCTGGGGTGAAGCGTCGCTCTCCGGCGGCTGGGAAGAAAATCAAACACTCAACTGCAAGCGGCTTGGCGAAATGATCGTGGGCAAAACCATCGACGAAGCCTTGCCGCTGCTGACGGTGTATCCGCACGCCGTCGGCGGGCTGGTGTGGAATTCGATCTTGAGCGCAGCAGAAATGGCGCTGATGGACATCAAGGCACGCGCGGCGGGCGTGCCCATACACCGGCTGTTCGGCGCGCCGCTGCGCGACACCATTCGCGTCTACGGCAACATCAACCGCGCGGCGACCGATCGCTCGCCGGCAGGGTTCGCCGCGCTGGCGCGCGACCGAGCGGCGCAGGGCTACACCGCGTTCAAGCTCGCGCCGTTTGACGGCGTGTATTGGGCTGATCTGGGGGACGTCGCAGTAAAAAAGAAATACCAGCATGCGCTCGATTGCATCTTCGCCGTGCGTGATGCGGTTGGGCCGGCGGCGGGGGTGCTGATCGATTGCCACTGGCGCTTTGACGAACCCACCGCGCTGCAACTTTTGCGTGACCTCGCGCCTGCGAAATTATTCTGGGCCGAATGCCTGACCTCCGAGCGCGCCGAGCATCACCCCGTGCTCGACCGCGTGCGCCGCGCCGCCGAGGATATGGGCGTGCTGATCGCGGGCGGCGAACGGCAAATCGGCGTGCTGGGTTTCGAACCATTACTGCGCGCCAAGTTGTTGGATGTCGTGATGCCCGACATCAAATACACCGGCGGCTACACCGGCATGCTGGCGGTGGCGCGGCGCGCACACGAATGCGGCGTGAAATTCTCGCCGCACAACCCCACCGGGCCGGTGTGCAATATGGCGAGCCTACACGCATGCTCGCTCGTGCCGAATTTTTTGATTCTGGAGCGGCAAAGCGAAGGCAGCGTCTACGACGAAATCATCATCGGCGATCATCCCAAACTGGTCAACGGCAGTTACGCCGTGCCGCAAGCGCCGGGGCTGGGGATCACGTTGAATGAGGATGCGTTAAAAGCGCGCCCGCCGGTGAAGCCGCAAGGGGAGTCTACGGCGGATCCGCGGCTAGGCTAAACTTGCGTAATGCGCAAACCTTTCTCCGTCGTTCCCGCGAAGGCAGGAACCCATAACACCGTGCCACTTGAGTTATTGCATGGGTTCCCGCCTGCGCCGGAGCGACGGTATTGGTATAGTGAGTGCATTACTTTCTGATGTACGTGTTCGAGAGCGAGTGACCGCGAGTAACCCCATGCCTACCCGACCCATCATCACCGACCCCAGCGCCTGGATCGGCCCCAACATCCAGCACGATACCTCATGGGTCTATCACTTTGACGCGACCGCGTTAGCGGAAATCGACGCGGCACTCGCGCACGCCAAACACAGCGGCGCGCGCATCCCGTTCGGGCCAGCGTCTTTTCCGCTGCCGCACGTGGCGCGCGAAATGGAAAACATCCTTGATGACGTGGAAAACGGACGGGGCTTCAAGCTGCTGCGCGGCATACCACGCGCGCGTTATACCGACGCAGATTGCGAGCTGATCTACTGGGGCCTCACCGCGCATCTGGGCACGCCGGTGTCGCAAAACGCACGCGGCCATCTTCTCGGCCATGTCCGCGACGAAGGCCGCACGCAGGCAGACCCGAACGCGCGCGCGTATCAAACCAGCCAGCGCATGGATTTTCATACCGACATGTTGCCGATTGATCTGCTGGGCCTGTTTTGTTTGCGTACGGCCAAACGCGGCGGTGCAAGCAAAATCACCAGCGCGCTCACCATCCACAACGTGCTGCGCGAGGAGCGGCCCAATCTGCTCGATGCGCTATATGGCGAGTTTCACATCGACTGGCGAGGCGAAGAACCCGACGGCGAAAAAGGCTTTTTCACGCTGCCGATGTTCAGCGAGTGCCGCGGAAAAATCACCACGCGCATCAACAGCCTGCCGTATTACGAATCGGCGTCGCGTCACGGGCCGCAATATGCGCCGACTGCACTGCAACGCGAGGCGCTGGTGATGGTGCAGGAGATCGCTAATCGCCCCGAACTGATGCTCACCATGGATTTTCAGGAAGGCGATATACAGCTCGTCAACAACCACACCCTGCTACACGCGCGCGAGGCTTACGAGGATTACCCGGAGCCGGGTCGCGAGCGCCACTTGCTGCGCATGTGGATTGCGGTGGATGATGCCAGGCGCAGGCCGCTCGCCGACGCGCTGACGGATCGATATCGCTGGGTGCGGCGGGGCGGTATTCCGGTGAAGTGCGTGCAGAGGGTGTAATGATATAAGTATCTGTTTTAAAACGAATAAATATAACCACGGAACACGCGGAACACGCAGAACACACGGAACACACGGAAAAAAACGGAAAGTTCGGACGTTTTTCAGCATTGTTTTTCTGCCGTTTTTTTCAGTGTGTTCAGCGTGTTCCGTGGTTAACTGTTTTTGACCGATAGCTTCAGGAGACACCCATGACCGTCACTTTCCGCAAGCTGCATCCGCACGTCGGTGCCGAAGTCAGCCCCATCGATCTGCGCGAGGTGCATGACCGCACCGCGCTCGAACAACTGCGCGCCGGCATGGATGCACACGGCGTGCTGGTGTTTCGCAGCCAATCGTTTACCGATGCCGAGCAGCTTGCGTTCGCCGAGCGCTTCGACGGCACGCTGCATGTGAAGCCGGGCGCTTCCGCGCTGGCGGCGAATCGTTTTGGCAACGACGCCATCGCGGATATTTCCAACGTCGATAACAGCGGCAAGATTCTGCAAGCGGATGACCGCAAACGCATGTACAGCCTCGGTAACCGCCTGTGGCACACCGACGCTTCGTTTCAGGATCCGGCGGGGCGTTATTCCACTTTGTCCGCGCGGGTGATCCCGGAGGTCAACGCCGATACCGAATTCGCCGACATGCGCGCTGCGTACGACACGCTGGACGACGCGACCAAACAAAAACTCGATGGCTTGCGCGTGCATCACACCATCACGCACTCCCGCGAAATCCTTGGTTTTGATTTCTCGCGCGAAGAAAAAGAACGCTTGAAAGGCGCAATCCATCCGATCACGCGCGTGAATCCGCGCACCGGGCGCAAATCGCTCTACCTCGCCGCCCACGCCACGCGCATCATCGATTGGCCGGTGGCCGACGGGCGGTTGTTTCTGATGGAACTGACCGAACACGCGACACAGCGTGAATTTGTCTACCGCCACGTGTGGAAAAACGGCGACTTCGTGATCTGGGACAACCTCGCCACCATGCACCGCGCCACGGCGTTTGACGATGCGAAGCATCATCGCGAGTTGCGGCGGGTGACGACGATTGATGTGCCGCTGGTGGCGTAGATAGCGTGCTGCAAGGTGTAAACTACCTGCTTACCCGCGCTGGAGTCGTTGCCATGGCCCAAGTTGATCGCGAAGCCCTCAAGGTTTTTGCGCGTAAATATGTCTGGTGGAAGTCCCCCGACGAGGCGGTCGCCATGCCGGAACGCGTGATCGCGCAGGTGATGAACATCGGAGACTATGCTGATGTGCAGGCGCTGGCGAATCAAATCGGCGACGATGCATTGCGCGACGTGCTTGCGCGCGCGGAAGCGGGGCAATTTAACGCGCGTTCCTGGGCCTATTGGCACTATCGGCTCGGGCTGGCGGGTATCGATCAGGTGCCGGCGTTGCCGATGCGGAAGTTTGCGTGAGCGGCACGTTCAAGCCGTGCAAGGCCATTCTGCCGGAGGCACAGCAGCGCTTGTGGCCGGCGCTCAAGGCGACAGTCGCACTGAGTTTTGTGTTGTATGGCGGCACGGCTATTGCATTGCGCCTCGGGCATAGGCCATCTATCGATTTTGATTTGTTCTCCGAACAACCGCTGAATCGCGAAGCCCTGCAAGCGGCGTTTTCGTTTGTGCCCCGGTCCACGGTCTTGCAGGATGAACGCAACGTTCTGACCTTGCTTGTGCCTGCAACGAATCCGGATCACGCGCAGGTCAAAGTTTCCTTTTTTGGGGCGATAGGCTTCGGCCGCGTGGGCGAGCCCGAATTGACCGACGACGGCGTGCTGCAAGTGGCATCGCTGGATGACTTGATGGCGTCCAAGGTGAAGGTCGTTTTGCAACGCGCAGAAGCCAAGGATTACCGCGATATCGCCGCGATGCTGCGTGCAGGTGTCGATTTGTCCAAAGGGATGGCGGCGGCGCGGCAACTGTTCGGACCGAATTTCCAACCCAGCGAGAGCCTGAAAGCGCTGGTGTATTTCGAAGATGGCGACCTGCGTACCTTGAGCGCGGAAGATAAAAGCATCCTGATTCAGACGGCGGGCGCCGTGCGTGAATTACCGCAGGTGGCGATTTGTTCCGCGCGGCTTACAGCGGAATCGTGACGTGCCTTGCGCGCGGCAGCGTTATTCCTCTTTCACCCCAGCCAGTTTGACCAGCTTCGCATAGTGCGGGAAATACTCGTTCATGCGCGAGCTGAATTCTTGCGGCGTGCCGCCGAATATTTCGACGCCGTCCTGCTCAAATTGTTTTCTGAATTCCGGCTGCGCCAGCGCGCCCGCGATCACCTTGTTCAATTTGGCGACGATATCGCGCGGGGTGCGTGCCGGTGCGAGTATGCCGTAGGCGGAAACCACTTCGTAGCCCGGCAGCGTCTCGGCAATCGCCGGTACGTCCGGCAGTACGTTGGTTCGTTTTAACGCCGTGGTGCCGATGGGTATCAGCCGCCCTGCGCGCACGTGCGGCACGGTGTTCTGCACGGCGGTAATCAGCAGATTAATTTGGCCGCCGATGGCATCGACTACTGCCGGCGCGGTGCCTTTGTACGGCACGTGACTGAGTTTGACGCCCGCCAGGTGATTGATCAGCTCACCGGCCAGATGCGAGCCGCTGCCCACGCCGGGTGTGCCGTAGGTGACGGAGCCTGGTTTGGCTTTGGCCAGCGCGATCAACT
>VFLF01000158.1 GCA_009885185.1 Nitrosomonadales bacterium
ACGAGCTTGCGGCCCCGCTGCGCTTTGGCGCGATCTACACCGTCGGGCCGTACGTCACGCCGCAATTGATACCCCTGTTGCTCAAGCGCGCGCCAAACATGCGGCTGCTGATTCAGGAAAACTACACCGCGCGGCTAGGCGAGATGCTGAAAAACGGCGACATTGATCTGGTTTTGCTGTCAGAGCCGTTTGCCGAACCCGGCATCGTCACGCACGCGGTGTATGACGAGCCATTTCGCGTGGTGATGCCGGCCAGCCACGATTGGGCGAAAAAAACGCGCATCGCCGCAGCGGATTTGTGCAGCGAAACGCTGCTGCTGTTGTCCAGCGGCAATTGCTTTCGTGATCAGGTCATGCAGACTTGCGCCGGCTCGAAACGCGCAGTCAATGCGGGCTTGCAGCAAAGCCTCGAAGGCAGCTCGCTCGAAACCATACGCCAGATGGTCGCCTCTGGCGTGGGCATCACCGTGCTGCCCTGCACCGCCGCCGAAGCGCGCACCGCCGACACCAAACTCACCGCGATGAAAAATTTCACCGCGCCCGAACCCACGCGCCGCATTGTGCTGGCGTGGCGCAAGAGCTTTCCGCGCACGCGCGCCGTGCAAGCCGTGCGTGAGGCGCTGCTCGCCTGCAAACTGCCGGGCGTGACGCTGTTGCCACAGGCAAAGTCGGTGGAACACTGACGCACCTGCCCATCCAACACCAAATGGAAACCGCATGCCCACACTGCTGCCACCACGTAAAGCCGACGATCCGAAATCCCACGCCCAGCCGGGCGCCGCGGACGATCAGCATCAGCGCAAAGCCCAATGGCTATCGCTGCTGCGTGAAGACATCATAGAGCCCGGCTTGCCGATCATAGATGCACATCATCACCTGTGGGTGCGTCCGGGACATCGTTATCTGATCGACGAGTTTTTGGCGGACTCCAACAGCGGCCACAATATTCGCGCCTCGGTGTTCGTCGATTGCGGCTCGTTTTATCGCAAAGATGGCCCGGTGGCCCCGGTAGATATGGCGCCGGTCGGTGAAGTTGAGTTCGCCAACGGCATAGCTGCGATGGCCGCCAGCGGCGTATACGGCCACACACGGGTGTGCGCCGGCATCGTCAGCTCAGCGGATATCAGTGTAGGCGCCGACGTGGCGCGCGTGCTCGACGCGCAGATTGCTGCCGGCGGCGGACGCTTTCGCGGCATCCGTGTCACTACCAAATGGGACGCCGACGACGCGCTAAACACCGGCCGCTACCTCGTGCCACGCGGGCTGATGCAGCACGCGCAATTCCGCCAGGGCTTTGCGACACTGGCGCCACGCAAGCTGAGTTTTGACGCGATGATCTATCACCCGCAAATACCCGAACTCGCCGACCTCGCGCGCGCCTTCCCCGACACCACCATCGTGCTCAATCACATCGGCGGCTTGATCGCGTGGACACGCACCTACCTCGCGCGCAAGGACGCCGAGATCGCGCAATGGCGCACGTCGATGACGGCCTTGGCGCAATGCCCGAACGTCTACGTCAAACTCGGCGGGCTGGGCATGCCCTATCTGGGGCTGGGCTTCGACAAACTCGATGCGCCTGCGTCCTCGGCCACACTGGCCGAAGCGTGGGGGCCGCTCTACCGGCACTGCATCGACACCTTCGGCCCGCAGCGCTGCATGTTCGAGAGCAACTTCCCGCCGGATCAGGGATCGGTCAGTTATCCGGTGATCTGGAACACGTTCAAGCGCATCGCCGCCGGCTACTCCGCCAGCGAAAAGCAGGCGCTGTTTCATCACACGGCGGCAACGGCATATCGACTAAATGTTGCTTAAAAACAAATGGTTACGTAATTACGCACCGCACAGCGTGCGCCATAGCCAATAGCTATCGATATATTCGTAACAATCAATTGGATTGATTCATCGGGCATCGCCAGAATGCGTCTCAAGCGTGAATCCCGCGCGAAACGCAAACTCAGGAGATGCTCATGAAACCCGAATCGATCACCATCAAGAACATCGAATCCGCCTTCGCCGGCGAGTCGATGGCGCACATCAAGTATCGCTACTTCGCGAAAATCGCCCGCGCGCAAGGCGACGAAGCCACCGCCAAAGTGTTCGAGGACACCGCCGATCAGGAAGTGCAGCACGCCTTTGGTCACCTCGATTTGCTCTACCCGGCGGACCAACTCACACCCGCCAAGGCGCTGGAAATGGCGATTGCCGGCGAGACCTACGAATACACCGAGATGTATCCGAACTTTCGGCACCTCGCGGAACAGGAAGGCAATCCCGCGGCAGTGAAGGAAATGAACGAGCAGATCGCCGAATCGAAGGAACACGCCGCGGGCTTCCAGCAAACACTTGCCAAGGCCGCGAAGCGATTCGCCGCGCTGGCGAAAGTCGAAGAGCGTCACGCCAATCATTACAAGGCAACGCTCGCCAAGGTTCAGGTCTGAACAAAATCAAATGGAGACGAACATGAAAAAGTGGCAATGCATCGTATGCGGTTATGTGTATGACGAAGCCGCCGGCGACCCGGAACACGGCATCAAAGCCGGCACCCGCTGGGAAGACGTGCCGGCGGATTGGGCCTGCCCCGAATGCGGCATCGCGAAGGAAGACTTCGAGATGGTGTTGTTGGCTGCGTAAAACCATTCATTCAAAGGGAGAACATCATGAAAAGCATCGATATCGGCATCAAGGACAAGGATCGCAAGGCCATTGCGGACGGACTCTCGCGCCTGCTGGCGGACACCTACACGCTGTACCTGAAAACCCACAACTTCCACTGGAACGTGACCGGACCGATGTTCCAGACGCTGCATCTGATGTTCGAAACGCAGTACAACGAACTGGCGCTTGCGGTGGACTTGGTGGCCGAACGCATCCGTGCGCTGGGCTACCCGGCGCCGGGCACCTATGCGCAATACGCGAAACTGTCCTCGATCAAGGAAACCGCGGGTGTGCCCAAGGCCACGGACATGATTGAGTTGCTGGTCGAGGGTCAAGAGGCCGTGGTGCGCACTGCGCGTTCGATTTTTCCGCTGGTGGACAAGGTGAATGACGAACCGACCGCGGACTTGCTCACGCAACGCATGCAGGTGCATGAAAAGACGGCTTGGATGCTCAGGAGCTTGCTGGAAAAGTAAATCACTGATTCCGCAAAACTTCGTTGATCGACTCATGTCCAAACCCAACTCCAAATCGATTCGTAAATTACAAACAATTCAAGGAGATATCCATGTCAACTGAACCCAAATGCCCCTTCTCGAGTGCTGCCGTCAATTCCGTAGTGAGCGGGGGAGCTCAAACGAACGCCGACTGGTGGCCCAATCAACTGAGACTGAATATCCTCCATCAGCAATCTGAAAAATCCGACCCCATGGGTGAGGATTTCAACTACGCGGAGGCATTCAAGAGCCTAGACCTGAATGCCGTGGTCAACGACCTCAAAGCCCTGATGACGGATTCGCA
>VFLF01000507.1 GCA_009885185.1 Nitrosomonadales bacterium
GCACGAGCTCGATGGGGTTGGGTTCATTCTTGCGCACGATAGTGAGGCGGATTTTGGTGTCGGGTTTGCCGCGCATCTGCTTCACCGCGTCGTTCAGCGTCATGCCCTTGACCGAGGCGTCGTCGAGCTTGACGATCAAATCGCCCGCCAGCACCCCGGCGCGCGCGGCGGGTGTGTCGTCGATCGGTGAGATTACCTTGACGAAGCCGTCTTCCATGCCGACTTCGATGCCCAAGCCACCGAATTGCCCTTGCGTGCCGACCTGCATTTCACGGAACGCTTCCTGATCGAGATAGGCGGAGTGCGGATCGAGACCCGTCAGCATGCCGTTGATGGCTTCGGTGATGAGTTTTTTGTCTTCGACCGGCTCGACGTAATCGCGCTTTACGCGGTCGAACACTTCGGTGAAGGCGCGCAACTCCTCGATGGGAAGCGGCAATATCGCGCGCGACGCGCCATCGCGTTGCGCGATGGCCGAGAAATTCAGGCTGATGGCGATACCGATCACCACGCCGGCCACGATGAGACCGAATTGACCGAGTTTGTTACGCATAAACTGCTCCAGTTGTTGACTGCTGCTTGCTTGTACCGCTCTGACTACACTTGTCAAACGCCGCTTGCCTTACTGTATCCTGACCCACGCCAGCGGGTCGAACGGCTTACCCTGATGGCGAAGTTCAAAGTATAAACCTGATTCCCCGCTTCCGCCGCTGTTACCCACGGTGGCCACGCTGTCTCCGCTGCCGATGTCGTCACCGACCCGTTTTAACAGGGTTTCGTTGTAGCCATACAGGCTCATATAGCCCTCGCCATGGTCGATGATCAGCAGATTGCCGAAACCGCGCAGCCAGTCGGCATACACCACCCGTCCCGCCGCCACCGCCCGCACCGGCTCGCCGGCCTTGGCCGCCAGCAACAGCCCCTTCCACGTTAATCCGCCATCGCTACGTGGACTGCCAAAGCGGCCCGCAAGTTCCCCGCGCACCGGCAATGCCAGTTGTCCGCGCAGCCGGGAGAAGGCGCCCGTGAGCACATTGGGCTCCGGCACGCGCTCGTTACGCTGGCGCGGCGCGGCCTTCGTCTCCCTTGCCGGCGGACGCGGCGCTACGATGCGCGCGAGTTGCTCGATCAGCGTCGTCAGCCGCGACTCGTTGCGCTGCATGGCGCCGACTTCCTGGCGCTGGCGCTGGATATCGCGCGACAGGCGCGTCATCACGGCGGCATGTTTGCGTTTTTCGTCTTCGAGGCGCTTGCGCTGATTTACTTGCTCGGCAGCGATGGCGGCCAACTCGGCGGCTTTGGCGGCGGCTTCGTCGCCGAGAGACTTCAATTTTTCCAGATTGCCGCGCAGGCCGCGGATGGCATCGGCGCGCGCGCGCGACACGTACGAGAGGTAATGCAGCTCGCGCGCGAGCGTGTTGGGATTCTCCCCGCTTAACAGCACGCGCAGCGCTTCGGGCTGCGCACCCGCGTGTTGCACGTGCTGCTGATGCAGCAGGCGCGATAGCATCGCCTGCTGTTCCGCCAGCGTGGCGGACGCCTTGATCGATTCGCCGCGAAGCTGCTCGGCGCGTTGCGCCACGGTACGGTGGGATTGCTCCAGCTCGGCAAGTTCGCGGTTGGCATCGGAAATCGCGCGTTCGGATTCGCGCAGCGCGTCGGCGGCCTCGTTGCGTGATCCTTCGGCACCGGCGATCTTTTTTTGCAGCGCCTCAATGCGGCCGCGCAGTTGCTGCAATTCTTCCTTGGCGCCGGCGGCACTGGTGGCACTGGCCGCTGTCCAGGCAGTACTCGGGACGAACAACAAAAATACGAATAAAAACAAATACTTATGTGGTATCACGCGAATTCGAGCAGCGGCTTGCCGGTCATCTCGGGCGGCTGCGGCAAACCCATGATGCGTAACAGCGTGGGCGCGACATCCTGCAACGCGCCACCGTCCGCCATTGTCGCCTTGCGCCCGATGTAGAGCAGCGGCACCAAATTCAGCGTGTGCGCGGTGTGCGGTTGATTTGCCTCGGTGTCGAGCATGGTTTCGGCGTTGCCGTGGTCGGCGGTAATCAGCACTTCGCCGCCGATGGCCTGCATCGCCTCGACCGCGCGCCCGACGCACTCGTCGAGTGTTTCAATCGCGCGCGTCGCGGCCGCCAGATCGCCGGTGTGGCCGACCATGTCGCCGTTGGCGTAATTGCAGACGATGGCGTCGTATTGGCGGCTGTGTATCGCCGCCACCAGTTTGTCGGTGACTTCGCGCGCGCTCATTTCCGGTTGCAGATCGTAGGTGGCGACTTTGGGCGAGGGCACCATCACGCGGTCTTCCCCGGCATAGGGCGTTTCGACGCCGCCGTTGAAAAAGTAGGTGACGTGCGCGTATTTTTCGGTCTCGGCGATGCGCAGTTGTTTCAAGCCGCGCGAGGCCAGATATTCGCCGAAACCATTGGCGACGCTTTGGGGCGGATACGCGGCGGGAATGTGCGCGAAATCCTCGCCGTAAGTGGTCAATGTGCAGAACGCGCCGAGCCGGGGCGCGTGCGCGCGCGCGAAGCCATCGAACGCAGCATCGGTCAGCGCGCGGGTCATCTGCCGCGCGCGGTCGGAGCGAAAGTTCATGAATACGACGGCGTCGCCGTCGTTCATGC
>VFLF01000289.1 GCA_009885185.1 Nitrosomonadales bacterium
GGAAAAGGCCGGTGTCCCGATCATCCAGGCGCTGGCAGGGATTCAGAAATCGACCACGAATCCGATCATGATCAGGATCCTGCGCGATACGCGCGCCGATCTGGAAAGAGGGACCGTCCTCAGCGTGGCCTTGTCGCGTCGCCCGAAGGTCTTCGACGAATACTACGTCAGCATGGTGCGCGTCGGCGAAGATGCCGGCCAACTGGAGGAAATCTTCCGGCGCCTTTTCGATCAGCTCGAGTTTGAAAATCACATGCGCAAGAAGATCAAGAGCGCGTTGCGCTATCCGTCTTTCGTTCTGATCGCCATCAGCATCGCCATAGGCATTCTTACCGTCTTCGTCATCCCGGTTTTCGCCACCTTCTTTGCAAAGTTCGGCTCGACGCTGCCATTGATGACCAGAGTCCTGATCGCCACGTCGGATTTTGCCGTGAACTACTGGTGGCTGGTGCTCGGCGCGATTGCGGCGGCCGTCTACAGTTTCAAGCTTTACACCCGCGCGGGAACCTTCGGGCGCTACAACTGGGATAAGGCCAAGCTGCGCATTCCCCTTGTCGGCAGCATCCTGCAAAAGGCTACTCTGGCCCGCTTTTGTCGCGCCCTCGCCACCGCGAGCAAGAGCGGTGTGCCCCTCGTACAAGCCTTTAGCCTGGTCTCAAAGGTTGTCGAAAATGCCTACTATGAAGAGCGCATCCTGCTCATGCGCTCCGGCATCGAGCGGGGCGAAAGCATGCTGAGCGTGGCTCAGGCTGCCGGCATTTTCACGCCCCTCGAATTGCAGATGATCTCGGTGGGCGAAGATACCGGCGACATCGACGGCATGCTGGCCCAGGTGGCCGATATCTACCAGGAAGAAGTCGAATACGAAATCGGCCGCCTCAGCGAGGGCATGGAACCCATTCTGATGACCTTCATGGGCGTCCTGGTCTTGATCCTGCTGCTGGGCATTTTCACGCCAATGTGGCAGTTGGGCGCCGCCGTCAAGGGAAGACTTTAGGGATCTCGTCGGGCGCTCCCGGTGTCGTGCAAATGACAAGATCGTTATTGGTGGCGATAGGCCTGGTTTTTATCGTTGCCGGTGCCGGAGTGCTGCTCTCCGGCGTAGCGCGATATCGCGAGTTGCTAAAAACGTTGGACCGCCCGTGGCGCACGGAGCGTCTTATCTACCGGCATCACCGTGCGTTCGGGGGGGGAATCGCTGTCGGAGCGGTGATTCTCTTGGCCGTGCTCGCTCGGCACCATGGCATAAGTTTCAAACCCCTGAGTTGGCCATCGTCCGGCGCCGCGCAACTCATGTTGTTGGTTCGCCTCGCCGCCTGGTCATTTGCTTGTCTGTCGCTGCCCATCGGAATAATCATTGCCATCCGCCCCAGCGTTCTCAAGGGCATCGAGGTCAAAGCCAACCGTTGGGTCCAGCCGTCGCTGCCCGCGGTTCTTGAGCCCGGCCAATTCGGTACCCTGCTGCTGGTCGCCGGCAGCGCCTGCCTGCTCCTGGCTATCGCATTGACTTCCTTACGATGAGGACAATCTCTTCAGATTCATTTTACGTCTGCAAAAAGCAAACTGTGTCGCCGTCTCGCCAGCGCCGACTTTTGGGCCATTTCGAACTGTTTGACCCCTTTACTTGACAAGCTCATGCCAGGATGTTGCGCTGACCGAGGTAGCCCCCCCCGCCGAAACGGGCGCAATATCGGCGCCGCTCAGACACATGAATCCAGACGCCCAATAGTCCTTGCTATCGGCTTTGGCGATGGAGAAACGGGTCTCCGTGTTGGTGTGATCAAAAAAGGCACAGGCTCCACCGCAAATCTGCGCACCGTTAAGTGTCGCTGATGGTGCGACGGGATTCCCCAGAGCGGCGGGTATGGCCACCTGAAATGTATTGTTGCCAGAATTCGCATTGATGACAGTCGCCTTGGCTGCGAATTGACCAAACCCGTTGTCGGCGCGTACGGCGACGATGGTGCCATTGGCCGGTACGGGACCGCCCGGCACCGTGATCGTTGTGCCGCTGGAGTTTGCCCCGCTGATAATGACCCGGCTGCCAACCGTTTGCGCGGTACTGAGGTAATAGGTGCCCGTCAAGCCGGTGCCGGTTCCAAGGGCCACGATCGTCGTGCCCGCTGTGACATCGGTTCCCGAATCGTTGCTGGAAAGAATTTGCCCGACACCGAGTGTGCCGCCATCCACGGCGGTGACCGTCAATACCGTGCGGGTGCTTGTCATCGCAATGGCTGTGGCATTGGTCGCTGTCGCGTTCGCATCCAGCGTATAAGTTCCTGGGCCGCCGGTCCCGGTGCCAAGGGCAGTGATTTTCCTGCCCACGACACCCGTGCCGGTCGTTATGGTGTCACCCACCTTCAAGACGCCCGATGCAACGGCGGTCACCGTCAGGGTGGTGTTGCTGTTAACGGTGGTTGCGGAAAATGACGCGGCCGCAACGTTTTGTGCGATGGAGGCCGTGGTTTTCGCCCCATAGAGGTAGGGTGCGTTATAGGCGGACCAAAGCTCCGAGTACACTCGCCTTTGCGTGCCCGTGGTCGGGAAGTGAGCAATTTTCACCAGCGGGATATTTTGTACCGGATTACCCTGAGTGTTGAACGTCACACTGCCAAGCGTTTCGGTCGTACCCAACGCATTGTCGGAATTGATCGCGACGCCGTAGACCAGCCGGTCTGCACCGTAGCACCAGTTGGTACAGGTTTGCTGGGTGCCGGGCAAGGGCGATGCACACGTTCCAGTACTGGTCGCCGCACCGTTATTGGTTCTTCCTTCACTATCGTTGTTCTTCCCGATCGTAAAGCCGCTGGCATTGGAA
>VFLF01000032.1 GCA_009885185.1 Nitrosomonadales bacterium
CCCCCGAGACCGGGGGCAGCGTGCGTTTCAGCGCCAAGGGGCTGGCAACTCACCGCCGCCGGCTCGGACTCTCGGCGGCTGCGCTGGCACGACTGCTGGGTGTCTCGGCCCTGTCGATCTACAAGTGGGAAAGCGGCAAAGTGCGGCCTCGCGCCAAACAGATAGAAGCGATCGCCGCGCTGCGGGGCATGGGCAAGCGCGAAGCTGCCGAGCGCCTGCAGGCCTGACCAGCGTCTTGCGCCCATGAAGAGCCGCCCCACCAGCGGCGGGCTTGTGTATTCGACCGAAGCCGGCCGCATGTGTCCGGCCTGCCGCAAGCCGCAAGCGCAGTGCATCTGTGCGCGCCCCGCGGTGGCCGCCGCGCCTGGGGATGGCATCGTTCGCATTTTGCGCGAAACCAAGGGCCGCGGCGGCAAGGCCGTCACCGTGGTGCGCGGGCTGGCGCTCGACGCGGCATCGCTGGCCTGGCTTGCTCAGCAACTGAAAGCCGCCTGCGGCTGCGGCGGAACGGTAAAGGAGGGGGTGATTGAAGTGCAGGGCGATCATTGCGACAAAGTGATGGCGCTGCTCAAGGCACAGGGGCACGCTGTCAAGCGGGCCGGAGGATGAGAGCTATGCTTTTGGCCGCAGCGGGCGCCACCTGAACGCGTGATAACTGCTATAACGTCAACTCCTAAACTGCGTGACCGGGCATGCCGGATCCAGCATCGCGACTTTCCAGGGAGGTGTGAAGTGCTAAAAACAAGAATTCTTGCTTCATTCGGCGCACTGTTGGTTGGCTTGCCACTGGCCGGCTGCGTCAGCTCCCTGGCGATGTCCGATCCGCCGCAAATCCCGGGCAACGCAACGTTTTCGACGCGCATCGCCACACCGCTGGTGATCGAAGGGTTGACCGGCGATCGGCTGGGGAATCTGTATACGCCCAGCCGCAACGCGGGAGCGGGTGTTCCATGCCCGGTGTGGCGCGTTTCGGTGGCGCGACCGGCGCTGGTCATCGTGGGATTCGTGCCGGCTCCCAGCCCCACGCAACAATGCAGCCCATCCGGGCTTGCGTTCAACCGCTCCGGCAATCTGTTCATTTCGGAGGGCGACAAGGTTTATGTCTTGACGCCCAACGAAAACAATCCGCCCACAGCCACTGTGTTTGCCGTTGGCGTGCCGGGGACCAATGGCCTGGCTTTCGACCGCCGCGGCGACCTGTGGACGGGCGACGGCACCACGGGGCAGGGCAGGGTGTGGAAGGTCACCCCCGCCGGTTCGGTTTCTGAAGTTTTCCGGATCCAGCCGATGACGAACGATGTCAACCTGGCCGCGGGCGTGGGCGGTGTGGGGCGCGACGTGCGCACGCTGCCGCCGGGGACGGTCACTGTGACGCCGACCAGCCGCAATGCCGCGAACACCGCCGGCTCGCAGGCACTGGTTGCCAACGGCCTGGTGTTCAACCAGACTGGCGATCTATTCGTCGCCGACACCGCGCGCGGCGCCCTCTGGAAGATCGAATTCGACGCCCAGGGCAATGTGCAAAGCCGCAGGGGCTGCGACTCCACGTTCACAGCCAATACCTTGTGCCTCGACAATGTCTTTGTCGCCCATCCGCTGCTCGATGGCGCGGATGGTATTGTGCTCGACCGCGCCGGCAATGTCTGGGTGGCCGTCAACGAACGCAACGCGATCGTGTTTGTCAGCTCCCAGGGGCGCGTCGCCGAACTCTTCCGGAATGCGCCGAATGCAGGCGGGTTGCGCAATGAGGGGCCGCTGGAATTTCCCACCAGCCCGTTGTTGCTGGGTGACCTCTTGTGTACCGCCAACTCTGACGGCGCGCGGCGCGACAACGTTCCCAATACTGCGGGAGAGATTGGCGGGACCAATCAGCCCAAAGGCAAGATTTCCTGCCTCGACCAGCGGCTGAACGTTTCCGGCGCGCCGTGAGCAATCGATTGGCGAAGCGTTTTCCCTGCGCAGCAAGCGGGGTCGTCACCAGCGTTTCGAAGTTCCTCCGCCAGCTGACTGGCGCCATTGTCGTCGCACTGGCTGCACTTGCGGCCCCGGCCTTCGCGCAGGTCGCGCCGACGCCGGCGCAGGCTGCTGCGTACCAGGGGCTGCACGCGGCCGCCTGGCACGGTGACCTGGCGGCAATCGACAAGCTGGCGGGCGCAAAGAATGATTTGAATGCGCGGGACGGTCATGGCCGCACGCCGGTTCATGTTGCGGCGTTCGCCGGCCGGCGCGAGGCGATCCGAGCCTTGGCCAGGGCGGGCGCCAACCTTGACCTGCTGGAGCAGGATCGTTACGACGCGGTCACGATCGCTTCGGTGGCGGGAGACGAGGAGACCTTGCGCGTCCTGCTCAGCCTGGGGGCCAGCGCCAGGCAGATCACCAGCCGGTACGACGGAACGGCGCTGATTGCCGCTGCGCACCTCGGCCATGCCGGCATCGTTCGGCAGCTCATCGCCGCGGGTGCGCCGCTGGACCACGTGAACAACCTGCACTGGACGGCCGTGATCGAAGCCATCGTGCTGGGCGACGGCGGACCGCGCCACGCCGCCACCTTGCGGGCGTTGGTCGACGCCGGCGCCAACTTGAAGCTGACCGACCGGGAAGGCAAGACGCCGCTGGAGCTGGCACGGGTCAGGGGTTACAGCGCCATGGTCGCGATGCTGTCGGGCGCGAGGTAATGGTCTTTGTGATACCTTTTTCATAGGAGGAAAATAATGAACTTCATCGGAAGCACTATTTCAGACAAATTGGTTGTTAACAAAAATGGTCAACTTAGACATATTCAAGTTGAAAAACTGACAGAAGAGGGCTTTTATCGAGGTCAGGCTGCATGGCCATCCGATAGAATAAAACCAACTGCAGGCCTTACATTCACCTCAAAACCGTTAGGGTTCAAAGTATTAGTTGATGAATCAATTGAAGCTTATCTACAGAAAACTAGAAAAAAAAGACGAATAGAGATCGAAGAACAGAAGAAACAAGATCAATGGAAAAAGATCGTAACTGTAGCTGAGTCAGCGAGTCTATTTATCCCTATTTTCGGAGTTGTAGGCGTTACGTGCAAGATTCTTCGAGCCGCCTCAACTATCGCAGAGGTTATTCAAGGTGCAGATAAATTTAATGAATTCATAACGGAGCCAGAAAAAATAATCACGGAAGAATTCTTGAGTTTCATACTAACAAGTGGATTTAGGAAGGCCCTCATTCTTGATAAGATAAAAATAAATAGAAAGCAAAAAATTGTTATCGAAACTATCAGAGATGATGTGCTGGAAAAATCGAAAATAAATGAATTTCTAGGAAAGAAGCTGCAGGTGAGCGTCCTCGGGTATTCGATAGACTATGGGAGTGCCAACAAAATAAAAACTGAATCCGACATGACGCTGCTTCATATTAATGCATTTATGTACAAATATGATGATGAATATAGGGGTCAGTCAGATGCATTCTCTAAGTTGTTTAAGAATTTTAAATCGGAGCAGCTCAAGTTAGGAAAGCTCACGTCGGATAAACCCATTTATTCTCAGGCCAAATACTGACCATCAGTTCTTCGGCAATGGCCCAGATTCTGCTGAACCGATGAAACTGAAGGTGACGGTTCCTTTCGCCCGCATGGAATCATGCGGGTGCCTTAACCGGGCGCGAAGTAACTACACGACCGGCAAGTACATCGAAGTTTGCTCCTTTTTTTCACCTAACGCCAAGTTCATTCATTAGCGTTCGCGGGCACCCGCTCTCCTGCGGAGAGCTACCCGCCGCCCCTTGAGATGTCTGCTCGTTCGAGCACCGATACATCAGACGCGGGCGAATGGGGCCGCAGCTTTCCACGGAGGAACTGCTGCGGACCGTGGACGCCACATGGCCGGCATCGAGTCCGCGTTAGCGCTGCGGCGTTTGCATCCAATCAAAGCGATACCCAGGACGGCGCCGGGTTCCCTTGCCGCCGCACCGTCAGTCGATCAGCGAGTTCTTTAGCGCGTAGTAGGTCAGATCGCTGTTCGAGGCCAGGCGCAGGAAGACCTGCAGCTCGCGCTCCGACAACTCCTCGTGCGGGAGCTTGTCGCCGCCGCCGCCGCTCAAGCCGTCGGCCAGCCGCTCGGCCACACCGGCGGTGATGTACTTGC
>VFLF01000588.1 GCA_009885185.1 Nitrosomonadales bacterium
CCAGGCCAAAACCGTGCAGTTCATCGGTTGTCTGCTCGCTGTTGGTCAAATAGATGGTTACTTTGTCACCTTGAGTGACTTCGAGCTTGTTTGGCTCGAAGCTGCTGCGGACGGCTATCATCTTCACCATCACCTCGTTGCCGTTGCGCGTGACTCCGGTGTCCTTCACATCCCAAACGGCGTTGACGTTCTTCATTTCCTCTTTGGGATAGACCTCGATCGGCTTTAACTTGTCGGCCTTAATCATCTGCGCATAGTGCGGCTCCGGCTCAGTGAAAGCATCGTAGAGCAGCTTCATCTTCTCGCCGCTGATACTAATTAGTTGGGAGCTTTCAGGCTGCGATGGGCCAACGTTCAGGTGGCGGCCATGCGAGAGCTTGTTGAGCGCAACCAGGTACTTTCCGTCTGGATGAGCGGTGTCTCCCCCGGCGGCAGCGAGGTGACCGATGTTGTAGCTGATCGGGATCTTGTCCACGACCTCCCACGTCCCGAGTTTCCACTTGGCAACCGCCGATTCGACGAAGAGGCTGGTGTAGGCATAACCCTGATCGTCAAACTGCGTGTGCAACGGACCTAATCCCACGTTTACTTCTGCATCCTTCACATGATCGTAATTGATGACCGGGATCCCATCCTCGTCACCCGTGAAATCCTTGTTCTGAATCGCTGTCAGAATTTTCTCCATGTTGAAGGCGGTAGTGATCGACTGTAATTTTCCGCTGGCGATGATGTACTTTCCATCCGGGCTGACATCAACGCCGTGCGGGCTTTTGCTACACGGAATCAGGAAGACGACACCGGGCGCCTCTCTCGGGTCAATGACCTGAGCACCGCTAATCGTCTTGAATTTGCCGTCTTTTACAGCCTGCTCAGCAGCTTTCCAGTTCAAGGCGATGACATAGTCGCGATCTTTTTGCGTCGAGGTGACTTCGAGTTTGCCGATGGCGCGTTCAGTGTTGTAGCTGGTCCAGAAGGCCCAGCCTTCGCTCGCGCCCTTGCCCGCATCGCCCAGATCAAAGTCGAGCGGCGGCATCAGGATTTGCCAGCCGACAGTCATCTCGCCCGTCTGCGGGTTGATGGGTATTCCGGCGACGATACCATTGTATTTCGTTGCGTAATTCTCAATCGGTTCGTAAGTGCCCTTGGGCAGCGGCACTGAGAAGCGCGAAGCGGCCAGCACGTACTCGCTGTTTGGAGTTACGAATGCGCCGCCGTGAAAGCCTGAGATATTCGGCACCGGCCCAAGAATCTGCCTGGTCTTAAAGTCGCGCAGATCGATTCGCGCCATGCGGTTGTTAGCATTATCGTTGACGAAGAGCCAGCGTCCGTCATAATCGCCGTTGGTCTCGCTGAGCGCGGGGTGATGCACATCTCCCCACGTGTAGCTGCCAAGCATCTCTTTCGATTCCTTATCGAAACCATAGCCCGTCGCCGGATACGGCGCGAACACTGGAATGGTCGAAATGTGCCTCATCGAAGGGACTCCGGCGACATAGACGTTGCCGGAATGTCCGCCCGAATAAAACATGTAGTATTCGTCACGTAGCAGAACTGCTGAAGGCAAAACGCAATCTTAAAAACAAACCCATGCAGCGCGTGGCGTTCTACGAAATTACCCAGAGTGCCGTACGCGAAGCCGTAGCCAATCCCAGAGAAATCGCGATTCCATTGGTGAATGCGCAACAGGCCCGACGTGCGCTGGATTACCTGGTTGGCTTCAACTTGTCGCCGTTATTGTGGCGAAAAATTCGCCCCGGCTTGTCCGCTGGACGTGTGCAAAGCCCCGCATTGCGCCTGATCGTCGAACGCGAACTGGAAATCGAAGCGTTTCGCACGCAGGAATACTGGTCAGTACATCTCGAGAGCCAAAAAAACAAGCTTCCTTTTGCTGCAAAATTATTTCAGTACCAGGGCAAGAAACTTGAGCAGTTAAGTATTGCCGGCGAAGCCGAATATCAGAAAATTTACGATAACCTTAATGCGGCCAAATTACCGCCACGCGTAGTTCGCGTGGATAAGAAAGGCAAACAACGCTATGCAGCCGCTCCCTTTACCACCTCCACCCTGCAACAGGAGGGGGTACGCAAGCTGGGGATGTCCGCTGATCGCGTGATGCGCATAGCACAGCAACTTTATGAAGGTATCGATATCGGCGGGCAGGCTGTCGGTTTAATCAGCTATATGCGTACTGATTCGGTCAATCTGGCGCAAGAAGCTGTTGCAGAAATTCGCGG
>VFLF01000060.1 GCA_009885185.1 Nitrosomonadales bacterium
CGCCAAAACTATGCGTAGATATTTCCGGCCTTGAACGAACAATGTCATAGGGGGCGAAGCTGTCGAACTCACCAAACATCCGCATAGTTTCGACATGCGCATAGGGGTCGTCATGCAGATATCCGCATAGCGACCCGGTACCGCCTGTCACATTTCTCGAAAGCCGCCATTCCATTGTTGTTGACCTTAACCGTGAATACAAGAGCGGTGTGGCTTGCGCCGAATCTGAATAGGTTGCTGATTTATGCGACACTGCACTAACGATCGGCCCAGGTACCGCGCTGGACTCGACCTGTTATTTCGTGCTGGCCCGCAAACTGCTCATGATCGCCCCTCATCAATCAATCCTCATGTGCCCACCGGACCACTACGGTGTCGATTACGTCATCAATCCTTGGATGCAAGACCAGCTTGGCCGTACCGATCGTGCGCTCGCGCATCGGCAATGGAGCGCGCTGCGCCAAGTCCTCGCGACTGAAGCAGAGATCGCGCTTGTAGAGGCACAACCTGGCCTGCCCGACATGGTGTTCACCGCCAATGCCGGCTTGGTGCAGGGCAATGTCGCGGTTGTGAGCCGATTCCGCTCGCCCGAGCGCCAAGGCGAGGAGCCCTTCTTCCGCGCCTGGTTTGAGCGCAACGGATTCTCGATAGCAGCATGGCCGAAAGAGGTTTTTTTTGAAGGCGCCGGCGATGCGCTGTTCGATCGCGGCCAGGACCTGATCTGGAGTGGCTGCGGCTTCCGCTCCGATCTCGCGGCGGCTAGCCTGCTTGCAAAAGTCTTCGGTCGCGAATCAATTCCCATTCGCCTCATTGATCCGCGCTTCTATCATTTGGATACCTGCCTGTGCCCTTTGGCAGGCGGCTGGCTCATGTATTACCCGCCTGCGTTTGACGTGGCATCTCTCGCAGAGATCGAGCGCCGCGTGCCAAAGGAGAAGCACATTGTTGTCAGCGAAGCCGATGCGCTGCAATTCGCCTGCAACGCGGTGGACCTCGATGGTCGCGTCATCATGAACGGCGCATCGCAAGAGCTGCAGACGCGCTTGCGCGCCGATGGCTTCACGCCAGTCCTGACGCCGCTCTCGGAATTTTTGAAGGCCGGCGGAACGGCGAAATGCTTGACGCTGAAACTGTGCGATAGGTATCGCGCTGAGGCTAGGGAGGGCTAACGGCGTAGTTGTTGACAAGGCGTCTATGACCGGTCACGACAAAAATCAAATGTAACCGGGAGGGTCTGCAGTTGGCCGATCCGCGACCTTCGCCGCGACAATCGCGCTACGCCTAATTTCCCGAAAAAACACGGCATAGACGGCTACTCCGGCTTGGCCCCCGACGCCTTGACCACCGGCGCCCAGCGCTCGATCTCCGCTTTCAGAAAATTCGCGAAGTAATCCGGTGATTCCGCCACCGGGTCCGCGCCGAGTTGCGCCAGGCGCTTGTTGAATTCCGGGTTTCTTACGATGGTGTTCACCGCGCCGTTTAACTTCATCACGATATCGCGCGGTGTCGCGGCGGGGGCGAGAATGCCATACCAGGTGGAGGTTTCGAACTTCGGCACGCCCGCTTCATCCATGGTCGGCAAGTTCGGCAGCAGCGCCGAGCGTTTGGCGCTGGTGATGGCCAGCGCGCGCAAGCGGCCGCTTTGTACATAGGTCAGCGCGGCAGGGATGTTGGACAGCGAAAATTCCACTTCGCCCGACAGCAGCGCCACCATCGAAGGCGCGGTGCCGCGATAAGGGATATGCACAATGCCGATGCCGGTCATCACTTTGAGCATTTCGCCGGACAAATGCTGCGTGCTGCCGCTGCCGGATGAGGAGTAATTGAGCTTGCCGGGATACTGCTTTGCAAAGGCGATGAATTCCTTTAGCGTTTTCGGCGGCAGCGACGGATGCGTGAGCAGCAGATTGGGGCTGATCGCGAACAGCGCCGCCGGGGCGAAATCCTTCACCGGGTGGTAATTGAGTTTCGGATACAGGCTGATGTTGATGCCCAGTGCGGCGGAACTCATGAACAAGGTGTAGCCGTCGGCCGGGGACTTCGCGATGAACTCGGCGGCGATGTTTTGCGCGGCGCCCGCGCGATTCTCGGTAATCACTTGCTGGCCGAACGCCTTGGACAACTCCTGCGCCATGATGCGCCCCATGATGTCGCTGCCGCCGCCGGGGGCGTAGCCGACGATGGCGCGCACGGGTTTTGACGGATACGACGATGCGGGTTCGGCGGCGTGTGCCGTATTAAATGCAATTAGGGGTAGTATTATAAGTATTTGTTTCATATAAGTTTTTCTCGGAATGCCTGCGGGTGATATGGAGTGCGGCGGCTTGCCGCCGCTTTGGTGGCACGGGCAATACATGCAGCGGCGGCAAGCCGCCGCACTCCACATTAGTGATGCAATATTTTCGATAAAAAATGCTGCGCGCGCTCGGAGCGCGGCTTGCCGAAGAAATCCTCCTTCGGCGCGTCCTCGACGATTTCGCCGGTGTCCATGAACACCACGCGATGCGCCACACGGCTGGCGAAACCCATTTCGTGCGTGACCACCATCATGGTCATGCCTTCCTTCGCGAGTTCGGTCATCACGTCGAGCACTTCGTTAATCATTTCGGGGTCGAGCGCGGAGGTCGGCTCGTCGAACAGCATGGCGATAGGGTCCATGGCGAGCGCGCGGGCGATGGCGACGCGCTGCTGCTGGCCGCCGGACAACTCGCCGGGGTATTTGTTTGCATGCTCAGAGAGGCCAACCCGCTCAAGCAACGCGAGTCCCTTTTTGGTTGCACTGGCTTCGGTGCGGCCAAGGACCTTTATCTGCGCAATGGTAAGGTTGCTCTTTACAGTCAGATGCGGGAACAGCTCGAAATGCTGGAACACCATGCCGACCCGCGCGCGCAACTTGGGCAGGTTGGTCTTGGGGTCGGACAGCGAGATGCCGTCGACGACGATGTCACCTTTCTGGAACGGTTCGAG
>VFLF01000241.1 GCA_009885185.1 Nitrosomonadales bacterium
TCGTTCATCAGTGCTGCCAGCGGGCGCGTGCCGGCCACCCACTGCGCCTGGTGTGACTCATAGAACATGCCACTTTCGGCCAGTGCGTCAGCGAGCGCGGACGCCAGCGCGGTAGTGTCCGGCGGCGGGCCGTGCACCAGCGGCGCGTTGACAACCGCTGTGCTGGCCGTGGCCAATTTTTCGCTTTCCGCCAGCAATGCGGTGATGAAGCGGGCGGTGTCGCTGATGCGGGTGGGTTGCGACGGTGCATCAGGTGCTTCACTCAACTCGAATTTAAGCCGGGGCTCGAGCGCGCTGACAGTGAGCCGGATCCACTCGCCCGCGCGCGCATTGAAGGGCAGTCGCAATAAAAAAGGCTGGTCTTCAATCGTTACGCTGGCAATGCCGTCTGGCCGTAGCACGGCGATCCGCGCGCGCACCTCGTCGCCGATGTGAAACTCGCGCGGCGACATGGCCCGCGTCGCTTGCACGGGCGCGGGCGCGTCCGTGCCCGTGCGCAAGCGCACACGATCTGCAAGGCGATTCAACACGGCGCGGCGCAGGTGTCGCGCTGTTATTGCGCGGCGCCGTAGGTTTGGTGCAGACGCGATTGCCGGTGCGAGTCACCGATCAGTGTCGCCAGCCTGGCCAGCCATGGATCCACCAGCAGGCGTATCTGGGCATCGTCGTGCAGCATGGCGCGTATCAATGAGGCCTTGCGTTGCTGAAACGCGCTGGTGGGCGCCTGCGCGGGTTGATCGTGGACCAACGGCGCGAGTCGCGCGGCGCAGTCCTTCTCGCACGCAACCAGCCGCTCCCAGTCGCTATCGCGCGCGGCCAGCAGCATCTCGCGCGTCAGACGAAATGCATCTTCATAAATCGCGATGATTTGATCGTTGTTCATGAGGGTCATGCCATGATGGAAGCAGAGGGGGCAGATGACGCCAGCGCCGGGTAGCGGGCGACGGGTGCACTTGCCACCGTGGCGGCGGCCGGATCAATTTGTTCCCATGCGCCGCGCAGCTCCATCAGCAGTTGGCGCACTTCTTCGATGATTTCGGGACGGTTGTGCAGATTGGCGTGAAGCAGGCGGTCGCACATGTAGTCGTACAGCGCGGCCAGCCGCTCACCAAGTTCACCGCCGGCCTTGATGTCGAGGCTGGCTTTCAGGCCGCCGTCGATGATCATGATGGCCTTGGACAGCGACCGCCCTTTGCCGGCGGTTTCGCGGCGCATCATATGCAGATTCGCGTCGGCAAGCGCCAGCAGCGCGCCTTCGTAAAGCATCAGCACCAGTTTGTGCGGGTCGGCGCCATGCACGCCGGTTTCCACGCACACACTTTGATAGGCTGAAAGCGAATTTCTGGTTGCCGCGAACATGATTCTCTCCTTGTAATTGCCGCTACTGCCCGGCTTTAGGCAGACTTGCCAATTGTTGTTGCAGAAAACTGCTGGTCTTGCTCATGCTGGCTATCATGCCGTCCAAAGCGCTGAACTGTGCGCGATAGCGTTGTTCCGTCATCGCCAGACGCCGCGCCAGCGCTTCCCGTTGCGTGGCGATGTTTTTGATCGAGGCGTTGATGCCATCGATGCGGCTGTCGAGCAGGTTGTCGTTCTCGAGGATCTTTCCCGCCAGCTTGTCGAGCTGGTAGGCATAACCATGGCTGACGCTGACCGAGCCGCGGTAGCCCGGCATGCCGCCGGTCACTTGCACTTGTAAGCCGCTGGCGTCGCCGGCGCCGGTAAGTGTTTGCCCTGATCCGGTCGCCGCCACGCCGCCGATACTGCCGGCGGCATCGGCGCCCGCGGTTTCGGAGGGCGTGCCGAACAAGTCCTGTTTCGCGGTTCCCCCGGTCACGACTACCGTCGAAGCGGCACCATAGCGGTTGGACGTAATGGTCAGTACACCGGCGGATTGTGTTACCGCCACGCCGACGCTCGCAGCGGATAACGCGGGTACACCATTGATTTTGGACTGGATTTCCGCGACCAGCGTTGCTGCGCTATAAGTGCCCGCGGTGAGGGTGACGCTGGCCGCAACGCCATCCACCATCAAGCTCAGGGTGTCGTTTGTACCGGGCACGATGGTCAGAGCGGCGGCGTTTTGTCCGATGGCCTGTCCACGCGTGGCGATCTGGGTGACGTTCAGCGGATACACACCGTCCTTCGTGCTGGCGGAGGAACTCATGAACGACACAAGGCTGTCTGTCGCCTTGCCACCCTGCGCAAATAGCGCCGCGACGTCCTTGGCCGGATCGTTCAGCATATTGCCCAGCTTGCCGGCGTCGAGCTTGAGCGTGCCATCTTTCTGGAAGGTGATACCGACGTCCGCCAGTGTTTTCAGACCGCCGGCGCCCGGCAGCGGGGCATTGAAGACTGCGCGTAACTGGGCCTGGATCGAGCGCACGGACGCATCACCCGTCAGCGTCGATGCCTTTTTGGTTGCGGCGTCGTATTTCGACAGATCGGTGATGGTCTTGTTGAGGTCGTTATAGGCTTTGACGAAAGACTGCACCGCTGTTTGAACACCGGCGATATCGCGGTTCACCGTCAGGGCGGTGGTGGCAGGGGTGTTGGCTTTGAGCAGATTCAGCGTCACGCCCGCGATGGCATCGCTGATGGTATTCGAGGGCTTGCTGATGAGGATGCCGTCGAGCACCACCGTGGCGTTTTGCGCCGCGACGGTCTGCGCGAGGTTCGCGGTACCGCCGGTGGCGGCATCGTAGGCGAGCTGAGACAACCCTGCATTGTCGGTAGGATTCAGGTCGTCATCGGAAACCGTGATCCTGAGCGCGTTGGATACGCCGCTGTCCTTGGACGCTATGACCAGGCGATTGCCCGTGCCGTCATTGACGATGCTGGCGGAGATGCCGGCATTGGCGGCATTGATGGCATCGCGAACGCCGGCGAGCGATGATTTGCTGGTGTCAATCGTGATGCTCTGTGCCGCCTTGTCGGGATTCGCGGCAAATACACCGGCAGTGTAAGTGCCGAACTGCACGGTCAGCGTGCCGGTTCCGATCACGGTGCTGTCAGCGGCGAAGGCTGCTGACTTGAGTTTCTGCGCCTGCGCCAGCGTTTGCACCTCCATCGCGTAGCTGCCCGGGGTCGCGCTCGACGCGGCGGTGGCGGTTGCTATCGCGCTGTCCGCGACATTGGCGTTCACGGCATTAAATCGTGAGGGATTGGAAAGTGCGGCGACCGCGCTCTGAAACGAGGACAATGCGCCTTTCAGACTGCCGTAGGCGGTTAATTGTGTCTGGTACTTGGCTTCCTTCGAGTCAAGAGCGGCCACGGGCCGGCGCTCCAGCGCCATCAGTTGGCTGACCAGTCCATTGACATCGAGTCCGGAGCCCAGTCCAGGTGAAGAAAGCGCCATGGTGAAATGAGTCGCCTTATACCGTGCCGTCGATCAAAAGACCACGCATGCGGTCTATGCCGCGCGCGATAGCCAGCATTTCCTCCGAAGGCAACTGCCGGATAACCTGTTGGGTTGCGCCGTCGATCACGCGCACCACTACTTTTTGCGATTTGGGATCGAGACTGAATTCGAGTCCGTTCGACAATGAGCGCATGGTTTTGTTGGCGGCTGCAATCGCTTCTTGCATGGTTAACGAGTCGCGTACGCGTGACGGCGCGGCTGCGGCGTCCGGCCGTGGCGCTGCGGTAGGTATTGCGTTTGCAGTGATCAAATTTGTCAACATTTTCAGCGTTTCCTGAACTTGTATTGCCAACCCGTATGGGGTTGGCAATACAACCTCGGGTAAAAAACCCCGGCTGGCGAAAGACCAGCCGGGTTATGGTGCACGTGAGTAGCTGTGTTAGCCGCGGAGCAACGACAACACGTTGTTCGGCAGTGCATTGGCTTGAGCCAGCATCGCCACGCCGGCCTGCTGCAGAATCTGGCCGCGGGTGAGGTTGGCGGTTTCCGATGCGAAATCCGCATCCAGAATACGGCTGCGCGCCGCGCTCAGGTTCTCGGAATTTGTCTGCAGGTTGGCAATCGTCGATGCGAAACGGTTCTGCATCGCGCCCAGATCGGCGCGAATGCTGGTGACCTGACTCAACGCGCCGTCGAGAATCGCGATAGCCGCATTGGCGCCGGCTGCCGTGGAGATATTGACAGTGTCGAGTTTGGTCAGGGAAACCGATGCCGATGACAAGCCGGCGTATGCCACGTCGGCGCCGCCCACCGTGAAACTGGAGGCTGCACTCAGCGTCAGCGTGCCGCGGGACGTGACGCCGTTGCCGTCCGCCGCCGCCACGCCGCCGGCAACGCCAGTGGCGAGTGCGCCGGCATTGGTCGCCGTCGGTTCGGCAAAAGCGATGGTGCCGGTGCCGCGCAGATCGGATGTCACGGTCAGATTGGTGGCGCTTGCGCCGGAGGTGACGACATGCGTGCGTCCCGCCGCGTATTCGGTGTCGATGGCGGATTTCAGCGCCAGTATCGAGTTGGTCGAGGTTTCAGCCGCCGCGATAGTGACTTTCACATTGCCCGCCGTGACCGCGCCCGCCGAGGTTTGAAACTCATAGGTGCGTCCCGCGATGGTGACGGAGTCGCCGAGGGTCAAACCCGTGCCGGTGCCTTCGTTTGCGTTCGCGAACGTCAGAGTGCCCACTTCGCTGCCGCTGGCGTTGGCGCCCGCGGATACATCGAGGCCGGTAACGTTTTGAATGTCACGCGCGCCCGCGGCAGTGCCGGCCGAGGACGTCACCGCGATATTGCGGCCATCGGAAGCCGTGAGCGTCAGTGCGCCGGTGCTTGCATCAGCGGAGGCGGTAACACCGGTCTGCGCAGTGACCACGTTAATGGCTGTTGCAGCATTGCGGCCCTGGGTGACGGCACTGGTGTCGCCGGCAATCGCGCCGATCGAAACGCCGTTGATCGCCAATGCACCGCTGGCAAGACTCGCGCGGGCGATGGGTGCGGAGCCAGCGACTGCGTTGCTGGCCGTTGCGGTAACGCCGGTGAGGGTTGTCTTGGAGTTGATGGCGGCCGCTTTGGCGGTTGCGCTGTCTGCCGTCACGCCGGCAGCGCTGGTGGCGGTGGATACGCCGATCTCGGTGCCATTGATGGTGAAGCCGGCACCGTCGAAGGCGCTGCTGGAGACCGCACTGCTGGTTGTCTGATACGCGCCGAGCACGTTGGTAGTGGCGCCCGCGATACCGAACGAGATGGTCTGGTTCGCGTTCGCGCCGACCTGGAATTGCGCGCTGCTGAACGAGCCGTCGAGAATGTTCTGGCCGTTGAATTGCGTGGTTTGGCCGATGCGCTGAATTTCAGCCAGCAATTGGTTGACCTCGGCATTCAGTGCCGAGCGATCCGAAGCCGAGTTGGTCGAGTTCGCTGACTGAATCGCCAGTTCGCGTATGCGTTGCAGCGAGTTGCCGGTTTCACCCAGCGCGCCTTCCGCGGTTTGTGCCAGCGAAATGCCGTCGTTGGCATTACGCGTGGCCTGATTGAGGCCTCGGATCTGCGTGGTGAAACGCTCGGAAATTGCGAGTCCCGCCGCGTCGTCCTTGGCACTGTTGATGCGCAGGCCCGAAGACAGGCGCTGCAGTGATTGCGACAACGACGTTTGCGAGGTGTTAAGGTTGCGCTGCGCATTCAGCGAAGCGATGTTGGTATTGATGACTTGGGGCATGAAATTCTCCTTGAGGCAGTTAGGTTGTGCGGCTCAATGCCGTGACTTTGGTCTGGCGCGCCCTTGGGCGTGAACCGCCGTCATAGGCAATTACGGCACTACCCCTCGAAGACTTTAATCGTGCGTGCGCCGTGCAGGCTGGAAAGGTGCTGAACGTCGATTGGTGATTTCATTATAAGTATTTGTTTTAAAACAATATTATTGTATTGGCGTAGTGATCTCATCAACCGTGCTTGCGCAGTCACGAGCCGCCGCCGTCAGGTGCGGCTGATGCAGACTTGACGCTTGCCAGCGCCTTTGGCGGCATATAGTGCAGCGTCGGCGCGCGCGATCACGGCGTCGCGGCTTTCCTTGTCCAGGCGCACAGCGATGCCGGCGCTAAAGGTGAGCAGCAGCTTGAGCCCGTTGTGGATCAGCGGCTGCCGGTCGATATCGCCTTGCAGGCGGTTAAGCGCGTTTGCCGCTTGATCCGCGGTGGCATCGGGCAACAGGAACAGAAATTCTTCGCCGCCGAAACGCACCACGATGTCGCTGGGCCGCAGCGTCTTTCGTATCGCGCCGGCCAGATGCACCAGTGCGTCGTCGCCGGTCTGGTGACCGTGGTGATCGTTGATCAGTTTGAAGTCGTCGATATCCAGCATGGCGATGGCCAACGGTTTGCAGGCTCGATCCGCGCGCGCGGCTTCGCGCACGTAGTTGTCGTTCAGTGCGCCACGATTGAGCATACCGGTGAGATGATCCACGTGGATGAGCCCGCGCAGATGTTCTAGCTCCAGCTTAAGCGACTGTTTTTCGATGTCGGCGCGGTCGCTGTCGGCCTTGCCGCTGCTTTCCAGCGCGCGTGTTTCCGTTAACGCCTGATCGAGTATGTCGATGATCGCCGTGACACTATGGGTCTGGCGTATGCGGTGTGCGTAGGTTTCCATGCGCCGGTAGTAGTCGCCTCGCGGGTACGGTGGCGTCGGCGCCAGCCTCGAGGTGGTGACGCCGGGCGACACGTAGCCGGGCTGAAATGACGACGTGACCAGTCGCAAGCGGGGTCTTTCCGTGGTGGTTTCCATGGCAACGCTCTTTTCAAGATGCCGGCGGGTGGCGGCAGAGTCCCGCGAGCGCAACGGTAGCAAGACGGGACGCGCGGACAACACGCGATTAGCGGGCAAACCGCCGCGCTATTCACGCTTTTCGCACACGCACCTCGAAAGCAGCCGCTGGCGTACGTTCAGGCGGGCACGCACGCGTCGGCATGGTGCGCTGCCGCGGCCATCGCGGGCAGTGTGATGCCGCTGGTGTCCACTGCCACCACCCGGTTCTTACCCTCGCGCTTGGCCTGATACAAAGCGGCGTCCGCCCTTGCGATCACCGCTTCCTGCGTTTCGCCAGGCAGGCGCCGCGTGACGCCGGTGCTGAAGGTGATCAGCACCTGGCAATTGTCGTGCAGGTAAAAGTGCTTGGTCAGCGCGCGTTGCAGCCGCGTCAGCACCGCGCTGGCCTGGTCAATTTCTGCGTTGGGCAACAGGATGAGGAATTCCTCGCCGCCGTAGCGCGCTACGCTGTCTCCCGGGCGTACGGTCTCCTTGATCAGCCGCGCCAGGTGTACCAACACGTCGTCGCCGACCTGGTGGCCGAAGTTGTCGTTCAGTTTCTTGAAATTATCGATGTCGAGCAGCGCCACGCTGGTTGCGGTTCCTTCGCGCTCTGCGATCGCCAGTTCGCGGTCAAAGGCGTCCTTCAGTCCGCGCCGGTTGAGGGTGCCGGTGAGGTAGTCGGTATGTACCTTTTCGCTAATCTGCCGCAATTCACTTTCAAGCTGCGCAACCTTGCGCTCGGCGTCGTCGACTTTCTGGCGCGCGGCGAGCACCTCTTGCCGCGATTTCAGCGTATGGCTTTGCACGTCGCGCGTTTCACGCAGTACTTGCTCGAGCAGCAGATTCAACTGATTGACATCGTCGGTCTGGCGAATTTTCTGCGATAGATTCTCAATGCTGTCGTGATAGTCGCCGGTGGACTCGGACAGCTTGCCGAGTTCATCCACAAAGGAGACGACCATGTGCTTGATGGTGGTTCTGACTTCGGACAGCCCCTGCTGGAGCTGGCCTTGTTTGGCGATCACTTCCTTGAGATGGGTTTTTGCCAGCTGCAACGCATCGATACTGAGCGGCGCCGTGATGGCCTCCAGCACCACATTGATTTGGCCGCGCAACCATTGATCGTCTGCCACCAGCTCGCCCACGTTATCGATCATCAGGTGCAACAGATCGAGTAGTGCGGCCTGCAGTTGATCCTGCCGCTCACCCTGACGTTCGACGCGCAGCCATAACGATTTCAGGCGCGCGTGCAGTTGGTCGATATCGAGGGCTGCGGGCGCGCGCAGGTGCGTGGCAAGTTCGCTGGCTTCGCCGGCCAGCGCAGGCACATGGATGAGCCGGGACGCAATACCGGCTTCCAGCGCCTGGGCCAGCAATTCATACAGGCGTGCCGCCAGGGGCGGCGCCGCGCTCGCCTCGGCATTCGAGTCGGTCGGGGCCGCACCGCTGATTTTTGCGTAAAATCTGCAATAATTATCCGGCGTCGGTTCGAGCTTGCCCGCCGCCAATGCCAGCAGCGTTTGCCGGGCGATTTCGCCGGCCTTGCCCTGCCGCCCCATCTCCATCTTGTTTTTTTGACTAAGCACGGTTGCGCATCGCCTCACGGAAGACCACGGTGATTGCAATGGCTAACTTATCGGCTAATTCGCGTGCGAACTTTAGCGCGCAGAGGCGGGCGCTCCGCTGGCGGTGCGCGCGACCACTGACGAACACATGAGAAATATTAAGAACGGCGTTTTAAAACAGATACTTGCAAAAGCACGCGTACTGACGCCCACGACGTTTTACTCGACGATATTGTTCTTGATCGCGTAGTGCGTGAGTTCTGCATTGTGTTTCATGCGCATTTTTTCGAGCAGGCGGGCACGGTAGACGCTGACGGTTTTGACGCTGATCGACATGTGGTGGCCGATTTCCGTCAGCGATTTTCCCGATGCGATCAGGCACATTGTCTGGTACTCGCGTATGGACAATTTCTCGTGCGGCGCCTGGGTAGTGTCATCGCCTATCGAGTTGGCGAGTTCTTCGGCAACGCCCGGCGTCAAGTATTTGCGACCCTGGCTGACCTGGGTAATGGCGCTCACCAGTTGCGCGGGCGCGCTTTGCTTGGTGAGGTAGCCCGACGCGCCGGCCTTGAGCGCGCGCAA
>VFLF01000103.1 GCA_009885185.1 Nitrosomonadales bacterium
GAAGTAATAGTCATTGTTGGTTGGAAAGCACATGCTGTCGGAAATCACTTTCAGCAGATCGACGGCGTCCTTGGCGTGCGAGTTGAAATTGACGGTGCCCGCCGCGCCGACGATAGTGACGGTGCTGTCGTTCCTGTCAAAGCCGCGCTCCACGTGCAGCGGCGCCCACGGGTTGTCGGCCTCGCTTTCGTTTTCCGCGCAGCAAAACGTGTACTTGCCGGGCTGGCCCTGCGTGGCTCTATCCATTTCACCGGGCAGCGTGCCGCCGATGTTTTGCATCACCAGCCGCAGCGCGCGGCCCAGCGCGGCGTTGGCCCATGTGCCTTGCCCCAGGCAATTCAGGTGGCCGTTAACGCCGAGCTCGCGCGCCACCGGGCCATTTACAATAATCATCGCGGTGGCCGAGTTGGTGGTGGCCTGTATGCCCTGCAAATTAAAGCGCCGGTCGGTAAAGGCTTCCACCGCGGCGATTAGCGTGCGGATATATTCCGGGCGGCAGCCCGCCATCACCGCGTTGACGGCGATGGCCTCGACGGTGGCCGCGCCAAAGCCCGGCTGCACCACGGCCACGATGTCGTCCGCAGCGCGGCCGCTGGCGGCGATCATGCGCTCGACGCGATCCAGCGTCGGCGGGCGCAGCGGCAGGCCGTCGCTCCATTTTCGTTCGATGCAAAAACGGTCGAATTCATCGGGGTCTTCTGGCGCTTCAATGCGCGTGGCGCGCGGCGCGGCGGAAGTTTTGGCGGACTTGCCGCCGGCGGGCGTGCCGGCTTTCGCATCTACCGCGATACGCGCCAGATCGTCCGCGCATTTTTCCGCGATGCGGCGTACTTCGTCGCGCGCGAGCAGGCCGAACGGATGCGGAATTACCGCCATCGGGTGATGCTCGCAGCCCAGCGCTTTCAGTTGCTTCGCGCCCAGCACCGTGAACGCCGTCGAACACACCGTGATCGCGGGCACGCCGCGCTTCACCGATTCTGCCGTGTCGTGGACACTCCACGACGTGCAGGAGCCTCAGTCGCCCGAGCCGGTGATGACTAAATCGACGTTGGCCTCAATGTCGGCGTAGACCGTCTCCAGCGCGGGCACCGATGCCGCGCGTTTGCGGTGGTGTATCACCGTTGCCACGCCGTGGTGTTGCACCAGCCGCTCGCCGATGTCCTGCGCCAGATGATTGAAGTTGGGTTTTGAGTTGTCGATGAAGGCGACGGTTTTACCTTTGAGGCTGTCGAGCGATTTCCACGGGCGTTGCAGGCCCGCGCCGGAGGGAGCGGTGGGGTCGAGGATGATGTTGTGGGTCATCGAGTGTTCCTTGCTTGAATGCTTTGAATTGTGCTGCAAAAGTTTATTTACCACTACTGTCATTCCCGCGAAAGCGGGAATCCATAAGCCGTCTCACATGGCACTGTGTTATGGATTCCCGCTTTCGCGGGAATGACGGTGGGGGGGCTATGCCTGCGTGAAGCGTGCCACCACGGGTTCCCAGCGGGTTAACTCGGATGCAATGAAATGCCCAAACTGCGCAGGTGTTGAACCGCACGGTGTGATGCCTGATGCGTTCAGCTTGGCGGCAACTTGCGCGCTGTTGATAACCGACGCTACGGCTTGTGCAATCGTATCCACCAATGGCACAGACGTGCCACGCGGCGCGACCAGTCCCAGCCAGTTCGACATCTCGCCGCCATGCACGCCGCACTCCGCCAGCGTGGGTATGTCCGGCGCGATGACCGAACGCCGCGCGCTGGTGACGCCCAGCGCGCGCAGTTTGCCGGCGGCGCAGCGCGGCAGCATGGACATGATGTTGTTAAAACTCAGCGCGATGCGGCCTGCTTCAAGATCGGCGTAGAGTTGTTGTGTTTCGCCGTACGGCGCATGGCGCAACTGCGTGCCGGTGACTGATTGAAACAGTTCTGCCGCGAGGTGCGGCGCGCCGCCGATGGCGGACGTGCCATACGCCAGCGCGCCGGGATGCGCGCGCGCATGGGAGATGAATTCGCTCACCGATGTTACCGGCAGCGACGGATGGCAGGCCAGCAGCATCGGCGATTGGGTGAGCAAACACACCGGCGCGAAATCGTTGAGCGGGTGATACGGCAAAACGCTGCGTACATGCGGCGCCAGCGCATGCGTGCCAAGGGTGGCGACAAACAGCGTGTTGCCGTCCGCCGCGCTTTGCGCCACGGCTTGCGCGCCCAGCGTGCCGCTTTCTCCGGCGATGCGTTCAAGGGTGACCGCGCGTCCCAAGTGTTTGCCCAGCGGCGCGGCGATCAGGCGGGCGATATCGTCGGACGCACTGCCGGGCGAGAAGCCGATGACGATGCGCAGCGGTGGCACGGCGCTCATTGCATCGCAATGCCGGTATCGCGCACGATTTTCGCCCACTTGGCGATTTCGCTTTTGATGTAGGCTGCGAATTGTTCGGGCGTGCTGGTCTGCGGCTCCGCGCCCTGACTCGTGAGACGCTCGCGCATGTCGGGTGCGCGCATGCTGTCGACGATCTCGTTGTTCAACCGGTTGACGATGGGGCGCGCGAGGCCGGCGGGGGCCGCCGCGCCGATCCAGGTGACGGCCTCGAAGCCGGGATAGCCCGATTCCGCCAGCGTGGGGATATCCGGCGTGACGCTGACGCGGGCGAGGCTGGTGACCACCAGCGCGCGCAGGCGGCGGGAGCGCACGTGCGGCAGCGCGCCAGGCACGCTGCTCACCAGCATGGTGACATGCCCGGCCAGCAGATCGATCAGCGCCTGCCCGCCGCCTTTGTACGGCACATGCGTGAGATCGATCTTTGCTTGTGATTTAAAAAACTCCGCCGACAGATGGCCGGAGGTGCCCGCGCCCGACGAGGCGAACGTCAGTTGGCCGGGCCGCGCGCGCGCCAGCTTCACCAGCTCCGGCAAGGTGGCGGCGGGCAGCGAGGGATGCACCACGAGAATGTTGGGGAACGACGCCACCAGCGAGATCGGCGTGAAATCCGTCACCGGGTTGAACGGCAGCTTTTTGTAAATGCTGGTGTTGATGGCGAACGGCGAAATATTCGCCATCACCAGCGTGTAGCCATCGGCGGGTGCGCGCGCGACGGCTTCGGTGCCGACATTGCCGCCCGCGCCGGAGCGGTTATCGACCACCACCGGCTGGCCGAGACGCTCGCTTAATTTTTGCGACAGCGCGCGGATGATGATGTCGCCGCCGCCGCTGGGCGGGAACGGCACCACAAAGCGCAGCGGGCGCGTCGGATAGTCTTGCGCCACGCTGGCGAACGGCCATACGACACATACGGCATTAACTAAAA
>VFLF01000545.1 GCA_009885185.1 Nitrosomonadales bacterium
AAAAGTCGAATTCCCCTTCTTCGAGTTCCACCTGAACGGCAAGCCAGACCCCAAGCTCAGCCGCGCCATTGTCTTTGAAACCGGCAGCAACCGCTGGCGCAACTTCGACGCCTGGCCCCCCAAGGGCGAGGCGAAAAATCTCTACTTCCACGCCAGCGGCAAACTCGGCTTTACGCCTCCCAAGGAAACCGAAAGTTCCGCTGAATACCTGAGCGACCCTGCCAAGCCCGTTCCCTTCGTCGGCTTCATCACCCTCGGGATGGCGCAATCCTACATGGTTGGCGATCAGCGCTTTGCATCTTCACGCCCCGACGTCCTCACCTACACCTCAGACCTCCTCACAGAGGATCTGATCGTCGCCGGTCCCCTCAAGCCAAAGCTTTTTCTGAGTTCCACCGCAACCGATTCGGACTACGTCGTGAAGCTCATCGACGTCTATCCCGACGACTACCCCGAACTCGGCGGCTATCAGCAATTGGTGCGCGGCGAACCATTTCGTGCCAAGTTCCGCGATAGCTTTGAACAGCCAAAGGCGGTGGAAGCCGACAAACTATTTGAGCTGAACTATACGATGCCCGATATATGTCATGTCTTCCGCTCCGGGCATCGGATCATGGTCCAGGTTCAAAGTTCCTGGTTTCCTCTTGTCGACCTCAACCCGCAACGCTTTGGCGATGTGCCCAACATGAAAGCATCCGAATTCACAAAAGCAACGCAGAAGCTCTTTCACGACTCCCGCCGTCCCAGCGCAATTGGCCTGACAACAATCCAGCTTGCTCCGTAACGCAAGAAAAGCCACCCCGTAGGATGGCTTTCTCTAATCTGTAATCCGTCTGAGGTAGTAACGGTTAGGCGCGCATGACGTTTTCAGCCATTAGCCCCTTAGGGCCTTGCTTTACCTCGAACTCGACATCGACGCCTTCGTCGAGCGAGCGATACCCGTTCATGGCTATCGCCGAGAAGTGTACAAACACATCCTCGCCGGTAGAACGCTGAATAAAGCCGAAGCCTTTCGCGTTGTTGAACCATTTCACTTTACCTTTTTCTTTCACCACTGTGCTCCTCAATCCACAGGCCTCCATAAGTGGGGCCTGCGATAAAACTTCGATTGATTCTCTCAAATGAGTATTTTCGGCGCAATAAAAAAATGCATCCAATTTTTAATAATTTAAGTAGTCAGGTACTAGCGATGGCGATGAAATAGCGAAACGAGGGGAAATGCCAACTGATCTTGCTCGCTTCCAGCAAATGGATCCGCTCCAGGATAATTTCCAGTTCTTTGCGCCGCCAGCCGGCGGCCACGCTCTTCATCCCGTCTTCCACCGTCAGCCGCCGCCAGAAAAAGATCCAGCGCGTTGTCGGAAGAAAGTAGTAAGCCAGCCAGTGCCGGTGCAGGTCCTGAATCAGAACCAGCTTGCCCGCAACACGGCTCATCTCAAGGATCAATTTTTCAACCGCTTCGTCCGAAAAGTGATGCAGAAACAGTGAACAGTGGACCACATCAAAACTCGCGGCGGAGAAGGG
>VFLF01000871.1 GCA_009885185.1 Nitrosomonadales bacterium
CTCGACGGCGCCGAAGGCGTAGGCAGCACACCGGCGGAATTCGCTGCATTTCTCAAGGGCGAAATGCAGAAGTGGAGCAAGGTCATCAAGGACGCGGGCATCAAGCCGGAACAGTGAATCCGATCAATGGCATACGGCGTCCTTCGACCCCTTCTGAGGCGCCTAACCAATGCCAACGTCGATCCGTAGTTTTCGTGTTGCGAGAGATCATTAAGGTTCCGTAACAAACACTTACATGTTGCCGGGGATATTCGCGAACGCTCCAATGTCGTACTGGCAAGGAGAATGCGAAAATGAAACTCATCAGATTGACGTTTTTGGTATCGGCCGTGGCATTGCTGAGCGGATGTGTGGCAGTTCCGGTTAATTCAGGCTATTACGACTCGGGACCTGTAATTTACGCCCCGGCTCCTGTTATTTATGCACCCCCTGTCTTTTACGGGCCATCCATCGGGATCGGGATCTATGGCGGTAGGGGTGGCTACGGCGGCAGGGGTGGCTATCGCGGTGGATACCGGTATCGTTGATGCAGCAGCGAGCGTAGCTCGCAAGTAGCGAAGCGTATTACGGGACAACGGTCAGGCGACGGCCCTGTAATCTGCTTCGCTTTTGTGACCGGCTCTTGCGAACTGAAGCAAACGTTCGCTGTTGCTCACGCCTTCAACCGCGGAAACAGTCGCAGCGCATTGCCCCGATCAATCGCCATCAGATCGGCGGCGCTGAAGCTGCCTTTTACCAAATCACCAGTGACTTTTCGCCCATCCCAAAACGGGTAGTCGGTGCCGTAGAGTACTTGTGAGGTCGGGATGATGGCGAGCAGCGCTTTCAGTGCGCCGTCATGATGCCCTTGCGCGGTGTCATAGTAGAACTTGCGCAGCTCGTGCATCAGGCCGTGAGGCAGCACGGCCTTGCGGTCTTTTTCAACCTCTTCGCGCTGGAATCGCGACAGCAGAAACGGGGTCACGCCGCCGCTGTGCGAGAAAATCCATCGTATATCCGGATACTTTGCCGCGCCGCCCTGAAAAATCAGGCTGATCATGGTGCGCGTGGTGTCCACCGGGCCTTCGATGGCGTTGATCGAGATGTAGGGCATGATCTGCGAGCAGCAGGCCGGCGTGGCGGGGTGCGTATAGACCACGGCCTTGCGGCGATTGAGTTCTTCAAGGATCGGAAAAAACGCGGGGTCGCCGAGGAGCTTGCCGCCATAGCTCGTCCACAGGTAGATGCCGTCAGCCTTGAGCACGTCGTAGGCGTATTCGATTTCGCGCAGACTGCCTTCGATGTCCGGAAACGGAATGGAGGCGAACGACCCGAAGCGGCCGGGGTGGTCGCGCATGAGCTGTGCCGCGTATTCGTTCGACACGCGGGATATCTTGCGCGCACCGCCCGCATCATTGCCCCACGCCTGCAAGCCGGGATTGATGAGGGAGGTGAAGCAGGTGGCGATGCCGCTCTTGTCCATTTCGTCGAGCGTGCCTTGCACCGACCATTTCGCGTGATTTTGCATCAGGCCCCGCAGTGCCTCGGAGTAGGCCGGCGGCGCAAAGTGGTGATGGATGTCGATGCGGAAAGGTTTGCCTGGCGTGCCGGTCGCCGCGGTCTGGCATCCCGGCAGAAATGCACCCGCGCCGAGCGCCGTGATTCCGGCGAGAAAGCGGCGGCGTTGCAGTGTGTTTATGAGCGATTCAGGTTGCATGGTCATGGCGGGTTCCTCCTAGGTGACTTTACGAGCGGCTAGAGCCGCAGCAGCTTTGCCGCATTGCTCCAGATTATCTGCTGTTTTTGTTCGCTGGTGAGCGACTTCACGCCTTCGACAAATTTGATCGGCTCTTCATAGGCAATGTCGAAGCAGTAGTCGCTGCCCACCATGATGCGATCCACGCCGACGAGTTTGACGAGATCGGCAAGGATGTCTTCGTTGTAGCTGATGGTGTCGTAGGTGAAGCGCTTCAGATATTCGCTCGGCGGGCGCGGCAGGTGTTTGCACTCGGCGCGGATGACAAAGCCGCGATCCATGCGCCCGCGCAGGATGGGTAGCGCGCCGCCGGCGTGGGGCAGGCTGATTTCGAGTTTGGGAAAGGCGTCGAGCACGCCGCCGAAAATCAGGTGGCAGGCGGCGAGCGCGGTGTCGAACGGGTTGCCGCAGATGTTGACGAGGTAGAACTGTTTCATGCGCTCGTTGTTAATCATCATCGGGTGCAGGAATATCGGCAGGCCGAGATCCTCGCAACGCGCATAGATCGGGAAAAAGCTGCGGTCGGATAGCTCGCGGTCGCGGATGCCGGTGGCCAGATACACGCCTTTGATGCCCGGCAGTTTGGCGGCGCGATTGAGTTCTTCGAGCGCCAGCTTGGGGTTTTGCATCGGCAGGCAGGCAAAGCCGATGAAGCGCATGGGGTGCGCCTTGTGCGCGGCGCTGATGGCGTCGTTGTAGGCCATGCTCAATTGCATGCCGAGATCATCATCCGCCCAGTACACCATCGGCTGGGTGAGCGACAGAGCGTGCATGCCCACGCCCTGCGCATCCATGAGTTTGAGGCGCTTATCGAGGTCGATAAATTCCGGCGTGATTGGGCCGGTGCGCAGGTTGAGGCCTACTTGTATGAACGTCGCGCCATTGGCCTCAGAGACGGTCGTGCCGACTCGGCTGCCGTGTTTGGCCACGAGGTCGATATATGACTGCGGAAAGAAGTGCGCGTGGGTGTCGATGGTTTTGATGGGGGGCGTCATGGTTTCCCTGGGCTACATGTTGACGATGTATTCGAACTCCGCCGGATCCACCGGCGTGATCGACAGCCGGTTGCCGCGCGCGAGTATACGCATATGGGCGAGCGCCTTGTGCTTGCGCAGTTCCTCGAGGCTGATCAGCGGCAGTTTTTTGAC
>VFLF01000492.1 GCA_009885185.1 Nitrosomonadales bacterium
CGGCGTATTCGCCTGCAGAAACGGCTGGAGCCAGAATGCACTGCCATTGAGAAACATCGTGTAGCCGTCGGGCGCGGCCTTGGCAACGATAGTGCTGCCCACCACGCCGCCCGCGCCGGGACGGTTGTCGTTCACCACTTGCTGGCCGTAACGCTCGCCGAGTTTTTGTCCCACGGTGCGTCCGAGAAAATCACTCGCCGCACCGGTGGAGAACGGAATCACCAGGCGTATCGACTTGGTTGGATACCCTTGCGCGTACGCTGCCCCCGTCAACACCCAGCCGGCAGCTGTCGATATCGATATTAAGTATTTGTTTTTAAACAATATTTTAATCATGCACGAGGAACGCCGAGTTGCCGCGCCATCCAGTCCGCTGACTGCGTGCGCCAGCGATACCCGCGATTATTCGCTACATGATTGCCGTCGTCGAGCAAAACAAATTCCACCGCGCCGCGCGCGGCCTTCGCCAGCTTTTCGCCGTCCTGCCACGGCACGATGCGATCCTGCTTTCCCGCGACGATAAACAATGGACAGGTAATGTTTTGCGCGACGCCCTTTAACGTCAACGCCGCGCCATACTGCCGCGCGTCGTCCGGCGTTTTTTGCTTGGCGCGCACGCGAAAGGTCTCGCGCGTGAGTTCATTCAACGCCGGCCAGTTGTCGCTCCAGTCAAACGGACCGGAGAGCGAGATGCACGCCTTGATGCGCTTTTCAAACGCCACCGCGCGCGGCGCGTAATAGCCGCCGAGCGACACGCCCCACAAGCCGATGCGTTTCGCATCAACATCGTCGCGCTTCTCAACCCAATCCACCACCGCGCGCACCGCGACTTCGTAATCGCCGCGTATCGCCAGTTCGTATTCGGATTCGCCCTGCCCCGGCCCGTCGAACGCGAGTATCGCCATGCCGCGCGCCAGAAACGGCTCTTCGTAGGCGGCGGTTTCTTCCTTCGCCGAATCGAGTCCCATGCACATGATGACGACGGGCGGCTTCTCGATACCAGAGGGCTTGCGCAAAATGCCGCGAAAATGCGTGCCCTCGAAGGGAATCTCCACGCGCTCTCCCGCGGGCCGGATGTGCGGCAGCGCCTTGGCGCGGCAGGCCACCGCTTTCAGGTGCGCGGCCTTCATTTGCACCACATCCTCGACAAACACAAACTTGGCGAAGTGATAACACACGGCGGCGCGGCTCCAATGCTCGCCCGCCGATAGCTTGTTGCCGGCGGCAAACGTAGCGTCGCCCAGTTGATCGTGGATGGCGGCGCGCGCGCTCCACGCCGCGCACCATTCGGGCCAGCACTCGATGCCGGCAGTGACTTCCTGAAAATCCGTCAGCGGCACGCCATTGGACACAAAACGCGCGGCCCAGTGATGTATCGCCGCCTCTACCCGCGAATCGGCCATGTATTGCTCCCGTGGTAACGGTTACGCATCCGCTTCGCGCAGATAACTCAAGTCCATGTATTTGGCGGGACTGCCCTTGGCGGCGGTGAATTTTTCCGCTGCCCATACCAGATCCATTACCTGCTTCACGCCGTCTTCGGACACCTGCGGTCGCGGCCGGCTGTAAATGCGCGCCAGCGCGCGCGCTGCGGCGTCCGCTGGCATATTCAGCCGCGCCGGCAGCAATTGCACCGCCGCGCTGCTGTTCGCGGCATCGCCGAGCCACGCATACGCCTGATTAAAGCCGCGAATGAATGCAAGGAGTTCCGCCTTGTGCTCGCGCGCCCACGCGCGGCGCGCGGCGGCAATCGGCCCCGGATAGGTCGGAAAAAAATCGCTCGACGCGCCAAGGCTTTTCAGACCCGCAGCGATCAGGTTGCGATCAAACGGCGGATTGATAAAGCACGCCGAACCTTCGCCGTTTTTCATCGCGTCGAAACGCTCCTGCGAGCCGCCGACGTTTTTGAAATGCGTGTCACCTTCCGTCAGACCGTGCTGCTCGAAGAGTTTTTTCAGCAGCAGCGAGTAGCCGGTGCGCGCGTCATCAACAACGATGTTCTTGCCCTTGAGATCGGCAACACGGTTGATATCGCTGGATACGATCAACGACAACTCCGGCGCGTGCGATTGCCCCATGAAAATAAACAGGTCCGCGCCCAACTCGACGCCGCGCACGATGTGATCGACCTGCTGAAAACCAATGTCGAACTCGCCTTTTTTCAGCGCATCCAGTTGCTGGATCGACGAACCCGTCACCGTCAACTCCACGTCCGCGCCGGCTTGCTTCCAGAAGCCCAGCGACTGCGTGGCATATACCGGCCAAGTGTTCACGCCTTCGGATATCAATGCGAGTTTAATCATGGATCGTAAGCCAAGAATAAAGGATAGACGGGAGCGGAAACCGGCGTCGAGCACATCGCCGTACGCGATGAAATGCCATGAACCCCGATAAAAAAATAGCCCTCGCGGGCGTCACCGGATGCTAGGGGCTGTCCCCTGGTATGTCAATGAAGTTGCATCAATTTCTTGACTTGACGCAAGCGCCGCCGCATCAGTAAGCCGCGCGCCGGCTGACGCCGTACCGCCGGTCAAAACCGCCGCGCCGTTCCGGCCCCGCGTAATGCAGGTCGATAATCCAGCGGCGGTCGGTCCCCTGTCTGCGACCCGGCGTGGTCTCGCGGCGCTCGTCGGATTTTCTTGGCATGGCGGTTAAGTCCCAAGTGTATGGCCTGGAAAAATTTTAGCACCATCGCTTTTGCTTGTACAAACGGTGGAAACACGCTTTGCCGCAAACATAAATCTTCGCGCCGTGTCGGTTGAGCATTTTCCTTGTCGAATCAAGGAGAAAGCAAAACCACCTGCACTGACCATACATAACTATTTGTTTTTAAACATTTATTAAATATATCGTCAATGCCCGAATTACCCACAGATTCTGTGGATAACCCTGTGGGCAAGCGTGCGAATAGCGGCGCAAAAGCCGCTTCCCAATGCGTTTAGGCTGGTTCGCCTAATATTTCAGCAGCGTGACAACGCTGCGCCGCTCAACGCTTGAGGATGCCCAGCAGGTTGTAAAAATCATCCGTCCACAACGGAAACTTCGGGTTGATCGGCAGCGGCTCGGCGGCGTTGCGCAGCGACTCCGAGTTGAGGATGCGCGGGTTTTTGGTCACGATAATCTGGTCGGTGGACGACAGCCAGTAACCTGTGCCGCCGCCCTTGCTGTCGGGCTCGTCGCTCACCAGCACCGCCGTCATGCCGACCGAAGCGGCAAGCCGCTCGACCACCGGCATGATGTTCACAAAACGATTGGTCGCCTGAAACACGATCACACCATCGGGCGCAAGATGTTTCACATACACCTTCATCGCCTCGTGCGTGACCAGATGCATCGGTATCGAATCGCCCGAAAACGCGTCGATGGCCAGCAGGTCGTAGCGCTGTGGCGCCTCGCGCTCCAGCGACAAACGTCCATCGCCCAGCACCACGTCGATCTGCGCCGGACTGCCGGTGAGAAAGGTGAATTCCTTCATCGCCACCGCCGCCACCTGCGGATCAATTTCGTAAAAGCGGAACAGGTCGCCTTTGCGGGCGTAGGCGGCGATCGCTCCTGCGCCCAGCCCCAATACGCCAACGCGGCGCGGCGTCTCCGGCAAGCTGGCGAACGCGCGGCCGTAGCCGCTGGTGGGGCCGAAATAGGTGGAAGGCTTGCGCTGGTCTTCCGGCGCCATCAACTGGCCGCCGTGGTTGATCGCGCCGTGATACATCACTCGAAACGGCACCGGATCGGCATAGTCGCGCGTGCGCACCACACCGTAAAAATTACGCATCATCACGCGCATGTCGCGCGAGTAATCCTTGATATTGTCCATCGCGAACCAGCTCGTGGTGCATACCACCGCGAAGGCCACCACCGCCGCCCATTTTTGCAGCGCCAGCGCGCTCCACGCCACCAGCATCGCGCACGCCATCAGCGTGAAGGCCAGTTCGTAATAGCCCTTCAACACCAGCGGCGCGACAATCGCTATCAGCAGCGCGCCCAGCGCGCCGCCCACTGAAATCATCAGGTAAAACGTGGTCAGGTAACGCGGCGCCGGACGCAGCCGGTAGAGCTCGCCATGGCAGAACATGCAGCACAAAAACATCCCCGCAGCGTACAAGGGCGCCGCCGTGTACAACTCCAGCGACTCGGTGTAATACGCCATCAGCGGCAGCGCCACCGCCACCAGCCCCATGAACAGCGGGCGCACGTACCAGCGCGGATGGTCGAAACAGATAATGAACGTAATCAGGTACAGCGACAGCGGTACTAGCCACAGAAACGGAATCGACGCGATGTTCTGCGTCAGGTGGTTGGTCACCGCTAGCAGCAGGCATGAGCCCATGGCAGAGAATGCAATCCACGCGAAGCGCTCACCCCAGGTCGGCGCCTTGGTTCCCGGCTCATCCACGACCGCTCCCGCAGGCGCCAGCGGCGCCGCGCTGGCGGCGTTGGCGCTGGTCCACGCGGTCAACGCACACAGCACCGCGAAACCGACGTACAACGCAGACCACGAATAAGACTGCACCGCCAGCCGCAAAAACGGCTCAATTGCCACCGGGTACGACAGCAATGCCAGCAGTGACGCAAAATTGGACAACGCAAACAAGCGATACGGCGCGGCCGTCTTGAAATGACGCCAGTACCACGATTGCAGCAACGGGCTGGTCGACGACAGCATGAAATACTGCAAACCGATGGTGACGCCGAGCAAGCCCAAAATCGCGATCATCGGCGACGTGCCATCCTCGCTGCCCGGCTTCCACGTGGCGGCGGGTATGATCGGCAGCAACAACAAACTCACCGCCAGCAGCGCGATGTGCAGCTTGGCCTGTGTGCGCGGCGACATGCGCCGCGACGTCCAGTCTGCATATGCATAACCGGCGAGTAACACGCTCTGAAAAAACACCAGACAAGTCGCCCACACCGAAGCCGCGCCGCCGAACCACGGCAGGATTTGCTTGGCGATAATGGGTTGAACGAGGAACAGCAGAAAAGCGCTGAGAAAGATGGTGCCGGCGTAAAGCAGCATTCGAGGAAACACCTTAACTATTTGTTTTTTAATATATTTAACCTAACATTGCTAGCTGTTACAGATAGCGCGCAAGGCCTTTCACATCCGCATCGCCGCCGGAGAATATCACGCTGACGCATCGGCTCGATGGTCACGCCATGCACTTATCTTCCAGCGATGCTACGGTACGAATCCCTGCCCCCTTCGATAAAACAAAACGCCACTGCATCAACCAGTGACGTATCCGGTGAAAGCCTGCGCCGCAATAACCGGAATAACCCGATTTATGTTCGCCACCGCACAGCCATTGCCGCTCCAAAGCGGACAATCGGCAATTATCAAACCCAGTGTCACCGGGGACGCGATGAGCGTGGGATAGAATTTTCTGTCGCGCAACTGATGGCGCTCGACGGCTACCCACGGCACTTTGCGTCAGAGTCTGAAGTAAAAATCGGTTTGCCACGATGAAGCGCGGGACAAAGTGGGCCGTTGGTCTGGGAATTTCAATTGCTGCGGCAGGCGCGGTGTGGCTTGCTGTGGTGTGGTGGCTGCCCACCAATGAAGACCTCGCCGTGCGGCTCGCCACCGATGCCGAAGTGCGGCTGGGCGTTAAGGTCATCATCGGCTCGGCGCACTGGGCATTGCTGCCAACGCCCGTTGTGGTCATCAACGACTTTCGTACGCAGCAAGCGCAACCGGTGGTGTGCCGTCAGTTGCGGGTATATCTCAAACCACGCGAACTGCTGCGCCGCAAGCTGGTGTTTGAGCGCATCGAAATCGATGATGCGGTATTCCCGAGCAACGCGGTGCATTCCTTTCGCAGCAATCGGCGCGAGAGCGATGAGAGTGACGGCGTTCCGCTCGAGCGAATTGAGTTTCGTAATGCAACCTGGATCAGCTATAGCGGTATCGCCGTGGTGTATAACGGCGAGATTGATTTCGATCCGAACTGGCGTCCGCGCCATGCCGAGTTGCGGCGTCCCGGCATCAAGTCCGACTTCACGCTGACGTTGACGCGCGAGGCCAATGCCGAGCGCTGGCAAACGCGCATCCATATCGGCGGAGGCACGGCGCACGGCAATGTGGCGTTGAAGACAGCCGAAAACGGCGTCATGCAGTTAAGCGGCCAGTTGGCTCCGCATGACATTGAGGTGAATAGCGCAATGAATGCATTCAACCGCCGCTCGCCTGTTGGCGGCATGGGATCGGGCCAGACCGTATTGTCCGCGAACGGAAAATCGGCGGGCGAACTGGCACGCTCGCTACACACGCGTACCACGTTTTCGGTTCATCCTGCGTCGGTATTACGCTTTGATCTTGAAAAGGCCATCCGCACGCTCGGCAAGGAGCGCGATGGCCAGACCACGTTACAGGTGCTGACCGGGCAACTGGATACGCAGAATACCAACGAGGGCATGCGCGCAACCTATAGCGGGCTCAAGGCCCGCGCCGGCCAATACACTGCGACGGGCAAAGCTACGGTCTATCACCGCCAGATCGAGGCCAGCGGCGACCTTTATCTGGCCGAGGGTGCGGTGGGAGTGCCGTTTACCGTGAGCGGACCCGTGAACAAACCGAAAGCCTCGGTGCCGCCGGGATTTTTTGCGGGCGCGGCTATCGGCACTGCGGTACTGCCCGGCATCGGCACCTCCATCGGTGCGCGCATCGGCGGCGCTCTCGACCGGCTGTTCAAAAGCGATGCGCAATCTCCAGCGGCGCCGGTGCAGGTTGCGCCGGGAAAGAACTAGCCAGCCGCCGCGACGCGACTCATCATGAGCTTACCTGCGCAATCATCGGCGGGAAACCTTTTTATGTTAGCCACCGCACAGAACTTACTGACGTGAAACGGATAATCGGCGGTTATCGAAAAAGTTGCGGCACCCGTTTTATGAAAAAGAGCATAAGCACCATGCGATTATTTGGTATTTGTTTCGTCGTAGCAGGCTTCGCCTTATCCGCATGTACTGCTGACAACGCAACAACACTCAATCCGCAATCGTTACAACCTTTAAAAGAAATTTCACCGTCTGAACTTAAGGTTGCGCCGCCGACGCCTGAAACATCAGCGCCAACGCGGACGGAATCGGCACGGCCACCTGAGAACCCTGCACCCGCTGCGTCCCGCACCCCGGAAGAAGCGGCGCAGGCGCGTGCCGCAGACCCGAAGGACCCGTCAGCGGGCGCGATTATTATTAAAGTGCCAGTCACAGGCGCCAAGCCTTAACGCCACAGTGAAACACCGACTCAACATTTGATCACGGAAAAGTACGGCTGGTAACGCCATGTCCGGCGCGACTCCCCCGGTCATCGAACCTGAGTCGAATGTTCAGCAATGCACCGATTCATTTCCGATATTTGATAATAATTAGCGCGATTGTATCTACTTTGCGCACTTTCCCAAGGAGGCACACGATGACGGATGCCGATGCTTGGCAGTGCTATCCGCAGCTACGCTGGCTATACGATCGACTGCAATTGTCGCAGGCGCTTGAATATGAATGCGGCCCTGCCGGGATGCTACCTCCGAGGCCTGGAATTTGGTTCGTAAAGCCGATCATCAATCTGAATGGCATGGGCGTCGGCGCGTACACTCAGCATTACGATGGCGACGCCGCGTTCCCCGTTCGCCCAGGCAGCTTCTGGATGCCGTACTTCACCGGTCGGCACCTGTCGATAGACCTTATGCGCACGTCGCGGGGGTGGGACTTCGGTCTAACCGTCGAGTGCATCTACCGTAACCATCGGCCCTTCGAGTGGAGAAAGGTAACGGACGTGCCTGAATTGCCCGACATCATCGCGCTCGATGGAACGGATCTTCCCTGCTTTAACGTCGAATTGATCGGCAACAACATCATTGAGGTTCATCTGCGGCGCAACCACGACTTTGACGTCATGCCGGAAGCGTCCTCGGTTTTTCCGGTGTGGGATGGAGAACCGATACCGCCCGACATGGTCGTGGATGCCGAAGACGCGGACGGCTTCCTGGTTCCGAAGCGTTTGGGATTCGTCTATCGTCGGGAAAACATAGGCGCTGAGTTGGCCGGCGTCACTACAGGCTCCCTGGAATCCAGGCTGGTTCGCATCGCAATGCCGATCTCCGCCGGCTTGACGTGCGATCGGCAAGGTGAGAGGGCACGTACGCATCATTTTGTCGCGCGCTCTTAACTAACGTGGGCTATTGCTTCTACGCTCCTCCCAGGGAATAAGGAGCGTCTCTCGTTACCCGCCAGGATGTGAAATATCACAGCGAGCCATACAAACTGCCGGTTAGCGACGAACCCCGCCAGACAGTGCCGCCTCAAGCAGCACGAACCTCGTCGGTCCACACCTTAAAGCTCATCAAGGTATTGGGGCCGAACGTACTGCTGATCGCAACATCGGCCGCATCACGGCCACGAGCGATCAATACCCTGCCGATACGCGGCATGTTGTTGCGCGCATCGAACGTGTACCAATGGCCGTCGAGGAAGGCTTCAAACCAGGCGGCGAAATCCATTGGGCCGTAAGGCGGCGGCATACCGATGTCGCCAAGATAGCCGGTGCAGTAGCGGGCTGGAATATTCATGCAACGGCAAAACGCGATGGCAAGATGCGCGTAGTCGCGGCAAACGCCGGTTTTGTCATGAAAGGCTTCCAGCGCTGTTCGCGTCATGCGCGCATGCTCATAACCGAAGGCGATATGGCGGTGAACATAGTCGCAGATCGCCTGCACGCGGCCCCATCCCGTTGGCGCGGATGAAAACAACTTCCACGCGGTCTCTGACAGCTGGTCGGTTTCGCAATAGCGGCTGCCGAGCAGGAACAATAGCGTTTCCTCCGGCAGCTCCGGAACGGCGATCTGCCGTGCCTGCGGCACGACCAGGTCAGCTGCGCCGCTGTCGTTTACCAGCACGTCGGCGCCAAGACGCGTGCGGCCCTTTACCGCAACCATGCGCGTACACCAGTTACCGAAGCTGTCGCGATAGGCTGTCATCGGTATCGGCGGGTCGACGGTCAGGTCGTCACGCCCCACGAGATCGGACACGCGGGTAAAGTGGACGTTGACGTTGAGTATCATCGGCGTGGGTTGCGGACAGTCGTATATCATGTCGAAGCCGACGCGAATTTTCATGGGGAGTCTCCAGGTGAGTCTGCACAGGCCATGCGTAATGAATCGATTAACACGCCGCGCAGCGCTGTCCAGCGCCGGCCCGCGGCAAAAACAATTTTTTGATTAATTTCGAGTTCAACGCCAACGTAGACGGCGGGCGCGAAGCGGAGGCGCAATTGCGCAGTGAGCCCGTCTCCCTTGCCGGCATATGGGTAGTTGCGGCGCACACGCAGTTCAGGGCAGGATGCCGCGAGCGATGCCCTCCAGCGCGCGCATAGTCCGGCCTCGTGGCGGCGGCCCGGGTGGTAAAGCAAACCCACATCGGCGACCCGCACCTTGCCATCCAGCACCGGAGTAAAGCTGTGCGAAGAAATGTGAATTACGCGATGCCCACGCGATACCGATTGCTGCACGAGGCGTTCAACCGCTTCGCGATAAGGCCGATAGTGCTGTTCGATGATGTTTGAACGAATGTTCGCCGGCAAGCCGCGAGTAGCCGCCGAGAAAAGTTGCAAATGACCGAGTGAACGGTTGAGATCAACGAGCAGCCGGCTGACCGTAGACGTCACCAGCGGTGCTTTGAAAGCGGCGGCCAGCGCCCTAGCCATGACCAGCGCGCCAGGATCATAGCCTCGATGGGAGTTAAGCAACTCCCTGTGACCCCGAAACCACGGTTGATAAGGCGCGGGGACCCGGTGGCCGCCATGCTCACAGGTGATGATCAAGTCGTCGATCATAGGTGCGACAGTCGCAACGACCGCTCACCACTGCAACTCGGGCAGGTGGCGAAACACCTGCCGAGAACCTTCCCGCCATTCGAGACTGAGCGCGGTGAAATAGGCGTCTCCTTCATCAAACCGGCGCCGCCGGCGCACTTCGAGGCTGTCTCGCGCATAACACATGAGGTCTATCGGCATGCCGACCGACAGGTTGCTGCGCATGGTCGAATCAAACGACACCAGCACACACTTCACGGCGTCCGCCAGGGGCGTGGAACGCGTAATCACGCGGTCGATGATCGGCTTTCCATATTTGGTTTCACCGGTCTGAAAGTACGGCGTGTCCACGCCGGCTTCGATGAAATTGCCTTCGGCATAGATACGAAACAGGCGCAACCCCTCGCCGGCAATCTGCCCGCCGACGATAAACGACGCGTTGAAGCCAACCTCGTTTTCCTGCATGTACTCACCGTCACGCCGCTCAATGTCACGCATGGCATCGGCCACCAGCATCGCAGCATCGAACATGGTCTGCGCGCTCCACAGATTATTGTCCACACCGGCGGCGCAACGTTGGTTCAACACGCTGATCACAGCCTGTGTTCCAGCGAGGTTTCCGGAACTCAACAAAACGATCACACGATCACCACGACGCTCGAATACCGTCATCTTGCAGAACTTCGCGAAGTTGTCGACGCCGGCATTCGTACGTGAGTCTGATGCGAGAATCAATCCCTCGTCGAGCAATACGCCGATGCAGTAGGTCATGTCGCTTGCGCTAGGATACGCGCTGCGCGATTAAATGTCGGTCTGCGTTTTGTTCGCTCGTTCTGAACGACGCCTGGTTTGACGCGGCGCCGTCACCGGATGCGCCATCTCGCGAACCGTGCGGCGACCGGGTGTCGCGTCAGCCTGCGCATGCAGCGGAAATTGTTGCCGGTCCAGCGGCGTGCGCGGCACACGCGCCTTGGCCGGGGTTTTTGCGGGTTTCAAGAAGGTCTCGATATTTCCGACAACGCCTTTGCAGCCGGCTGGATCTCCGAGCCTTCAACAGCAAAGTCGCCCAGTGCCACAATGCCGACCAGGCGCTTGTCGCGATTGACGACCGGCAAACGCCGCACCTGACGCTCGCTCATGATTGCGGCAGCTTGCTCTACCGAATCGTCCTCGTACACCCAGGCGATACCGTCGGACATCACATCGCGCACTGTGGTCTCGATGCTTTTGCCTTCGGCCACGGCGCGAATCGCGATATCGCGATCCGATATCGTCCCGATCATGCGGTCATTTTCTCCGACAGGCAGCATGCCGAAATCGCCGTCGCGCATTTTTTTTGCAGCTTCCCCGATAGTCATATCCGGACTGACGACCTTCACATCACGGCTCATCAGGTCTTTAAGTAGTTGCATGTTTACTCTCCTTTGGTCACAGCTTCATGATTGAAGTGTCTGGTTACAGCCTTGCGCATTCGCGCCCGGCACAATAAGTGTAAGTGGATCATTATTTCCTACGGGTAGATCGTGGTCTGTACGATAGCGCACATCCCGAAGCGCACCCGCGAAAGACGTTTCCGGCACGACTCAATGACGCCGGGAGCCGGGCATCCTCTGCGACGTCTTGCTGCGCGCCGGATTATTGAACGTTATTATGCTTTAAGCGCGCTGGCGCACAGATCGTTCCGGGTACGACCGATTACAGTGATCTTTGACGTATCGTGAATCGTTCTAAACAGGCGATTTATATTTGATTAGACCACTCGAAAGGTAATCCCATGAACAACATTGTGTATATCGTCGGCGCCATCGTGATCATCCTCGCTATTCTGGGATTTTTCGGTCTGCGCTAAAGCATTATGACCATGAGAGCGACCACACTCGATCCCGTGCGCGTGCGAATTGTCAAAGCGTCAACTTCCGTCGCGCGTAAGCGTACCGTACGGGCAGGTGTAAACCCAAAAACGCGAGATTCATTGTGCAACTAGGCGATCAACGACCCAGCGGAAATGTAGAAGATCGTCGCGGCATCGGCGTGGTTGGGGGTGGGTTGGGCGTCGGCGGCATTGTGATCGCCGTCATCGCCTACTTTCTCGGTTTCGATCCTACCGCCGTAATGAACGTAGCCGAGCAGGTTATGCCGCAGCGCGAAGCACGCGAAGCACCCAAGGGCGCGCCTGCGGACGAGATGGGACAGTTCGTCGCCAAAGTTCTCGGCAGCACTGAAGAGGTCTGGAGCAAGCTTCTGCAGCAATCGAACGGTCAATACCGCAAGCCGACGCTGGTCCTGTATGACGGGCAAGTGCGCTCGGCCTGCGGCACGGGGCAGTCGGCCATGGGTCCGTTTTATTGTTCCGGAGATGAGAAGCTCTACATCGATCTCTCGTTTTTTCGTGACATGAAAACGCGCTTCCGCGCTCCGGGCGACTTCGCCCAAGCCTACGTAATAGCGCACGAAGTAGGGCACCATGTGCAGAAACTCACTGGTAGCCTGCAGAAGATGGAAGACGTGCGCGGGCGCGGCTCTCAGACCGAGCAAAATCGCACATCGGTGAGCATGGAGTTGCAGGCTGACTGCTATGCGGGCGTGTGGGGACACCACGCAGGCAACATGAAACAACTGGATTCCGGCGACATCGCCGAAGCGCTCAATGCCGCCACGGCAATCGGCGACGACCGACTGCAAAAACAGAGTCAGGGCCACGTTGTGCCGGAGTCGTTCACGCACGGGTCATCGGAGCAGCGCGTGCGCTGGTTCAAGCGCGGCCTGGTTTCGGGCCAACCGAAGGACTGCGATACATTCTCGACTCGATCCCTTTAGGTCAGTCCGTCTGTATCTCAAATAAACCACCGGTCACGCGGCAAAGCACGCTTTCGTTGCAAGATGTTGCGAGCGCAAAACCGCGTCGGTGCTTATGCCGCCAGCGCCGTGGGTTTGCGCGTGGCGAGCAAGCCGATCACCAGCGCACCGGCCAGCCAGCACGCCACCGGCGCCATCGCGAGCAGGCCCGCGTAGTCGGATTGTTTGGGTATGCCCATCAGCACGGTCGCGATGCGGCTCAAGGTGGCGAACGCCAGCGCGGCGAACAGCAAGCCCAGCGCCAATCCTTCACGCCCGGTGCGCCCGGCGTTCATGGCCGCGGTAAAGCCGCACATCAGCATGCTGCCCCACGCGCCCCCGGCGACCAGTTGCGCCGCGATCAACATATCGAGCGAGCCTGAGTTCGCCGCCAGATACGCACCCACCGCGCCAATCACGGCGGACACCGCCATCACCTGCATCGTGCCAAAGCGTTTGCACAGCGAGCTGCCGGGCATCATCAATATGCCGAAGCCCACCCAGAAAATCGGCATCAGCCATTCGAGATCGGCGGGCTTGGCGAATTTCAAAAATTGTGCGGCAGTGTTGATGGAAAAATGAATCTGAAACCCGGCGGCCAGCAGCAACAGCCCCAGCAAAAACGGCCACGTACGTCCCACCAGATCCGGTGGATCGGGCGTGGCCGACGGTGGCGCGACCGGACTGAGTTTCAGACGTTTTTCAATATAGATAATGCCTGCCGTCGCCGCCAGCAAGGTCAGGCTCGACAGCACAAACGGCAGACGCGGATCGACGTTTTTCAGCACCACGCCCAAATACGGCGCGATCGCCCCGCCCGCCGCCAGCCCGCACAGCAACAGCGTGTTCAAACGCGGAACGTTGGGCTCGGCGGCATATTTCGACAGCAGCACCCAAGGCGGCGCGCGCAATGCCGACGAGGTGACCACCCAGGTCAGCATCAGGCCCAGCGCCACCGCTGCCCCCAGATGAGCAAAAAACGGCAGCAGCAAAAATGCGATGCACGACACCGCGGTCATGCCGATCATGAGCGGACCGATCTTGCCCAAGGTGCGTTGCGCGCGGTCGGCCGCCACGCCGACGTAGATATCCATCACCATGAACACCAGTTGATCGGCGATCAGTATCAGCGGCACATAGCTCGCCGGCAGCCCTGCCTTTGCCAGCAACCCCGGCAAAAAAATCACATAAATGGTCCACGTGGTTACAAACAAAAACTGCACCGCAGCCATGTAAAGCGCGATGCCGGTGGGCACCGCCGCGCGAGTCGAGTCGTTCATGTGAATAAAGTCACAGTCGGAAAATGCCCATCGCCGAAAGATTGTCGGACATTGAACGCAACGTCAAATATCCAACACCGTTTTGTACAGAATCCCCACGCAAACCTTTTTGCAGAGCGCCCATACCCGATTCATCATCAAAAATCACTATAATAATTTACCATTAAAAACAACTACTTACACAACATTTGGTATTACTGCACAGCCTGGTTTTGCGCTGGCACGAATGCTGCGACATGTCGAGTGCAGGACAACCCAAATGGAGACGACCATGATTTTCGACATGAACGACTACCGCAACACCGAAGGTAATTTTGAAGACAACACCCCGCCTGTGCGCAGACGTGCTCGCGGTAACGCCGCGCCTGCACTGCAACTGGCCGAGGTGGAGCCCGAAACCTGGCTGAATGCGCCCGTGCTGCCGGAGATGGACGAATTCGACGACATCGACGCCCGGGAATTTATCGAACGGGTGTACGGGATGGCCACACAAATTTAGTTGCAGGCGCCTCGCGCACTCCCTCGCTCACCCATTAAGTCGCGGGCATCTTGTAGTCCCCGGTTTTTCCAGTTTCCCCCAGTTCCCCTTGTGCGGACCGCTTTCCCTCCATTTTGCGGTCCGCATTTTTTTGCTTTTTTCCGTCGCTACACTACGCCATCGCCGCGATCAAACGCTCGCGCGTAAACGGCATATCGCGCAGCCTCACCCCC
>VFLF01000233.1 GCA_009885185.1 Nitrosomonadales bacterium
CGGGCCTTCGTATATGCGCCGCGTGCCGACAAAGCCGCCGCGCGCGAGCGACGCCGCGGTGATGCCGCCGACCGCGGCCCAGCCCGGATGCATGCGCTTGTTCCATGCGCCGTCGGCGCGGTGTTCCGATACCGCGGAAGAGGTGCTGCCGGCCAATCCTTGCGCGAGCGTGAGTTTTTGCGGACTGAGGTTGAATAATTTTCCGGCAGCCACGGCGCAACCAAAATGCCCGGCGATGCCGGTGGTGTGATAACCCATGGCGTGCATCAGGCCGTGCGCGGCCACACCCACACGCGTGGCGATTTCGACGCCGAGCACGTAGGCGGTGAGCACATCCTTGCCGGAGGCATCGACATGTTCACCCACGCCGAGCGAGCACGGAAACGCGCTGCTGGACGGATGCACAATCGCACCCGGATGGGTGTCGTCGTAATCGAGGCCGTGCGCGAGGATGCCGTTTAACAACGCCGCATCGCGCAGCGGCAGCTTGACGCCCATGCCGATCACCGAATTTTTGCCGCCTTCGGCGATGCCGAGCAGGCCCGACAAGGCATGCTGCGCGAAATCAAAACGCGTCGCGGCCAGCGCGGTGCCGACCACATCGAGCACGTGATACTTGGCGTTCTCGCGCGTGGCTTTCGGTATCGATTTGTATGTCAGGTTGGCGGCGAATTCGGCGATGTGCTGCGAGATGGATTCGGCGGGCGCCAATGGAGCCGATGGCGCGGCGGGTTCGGGGACGTGCAGCGGTTGAACGCTCATGGGGTGCTCCAGATAGAATATACGTAAGTATTTGTTTTTAAACAGTAAATTATATATTGGACGCGCTGCTGACATTGGTCAGTGTGCGCATCAGGATTATAATTCGTGCCGTCAACCAGTCACCAAGAGAATCAGCGCCATGGATATGCCGGAGAAACAACCGGGCCAGCCCGGTACCGAAAACACCTTCAAGGTCGTCGATTGCGACGTGCATCCCTACGTGAAGGAGGGCATCAGCAGCGTGTTCCCCTACATGCCCGAAGCGTGGAAGCAGCGTTTCATACGCAAGCGCGCGACGGTGGGCGCGGAAGCGCGTTCGCTCAAGTACCTGCACCCGAACGGCGCGGTGAATCGCGAAGATGCGCGGCCGCCGTGCGGTGGCGTGTCGGGGTCGGATCCGCATTATCTGGTGCAGGATCTGCTGGTCAAAAACAAAATCGAACACGCAGTGCTGAACTGCCTGCAAACCGGCGCGCTGTGCAGCACGCTGGCGGGCACTGATGAATCGATTGTATTGTGCTCGGCGTTTAACGATTACCTGATCGACCAATGGCTGCCGGTGGATAACCGCCTGAAGTTCGCGATGTCGGTGCCGTCGCAGGATCCGCAGGCTTCGGCTGCCGAGATTCGGCGCATCGGCAAGCATCCGCAGATCGTGGCGGTATCGCTGCCTCTGATAAATATTTTGATGGGCAACCGCTACTGGTGGCCGGTGTACGCGGCGGCGCAGGAAATGCAATTGCCGATCCTGGTGCATGTGACAGGGCCGGACAGTATTTTTCAAGGTCCGCCGATGTCGGCCGGCGGCATCCCCGATTCGTATGTCGAGCGTTACGTCACGCTGAATCAGGCCGGCGAATCGAGTGTGAACAGTCTGGTGTTCAGCGGCGTGTTCGAAAAATTTCCGGGGCTGAAAGTGATTTTTGTCGAGTATGGATTCCTGTGGCTGCTGCCGCTGCTGTGGCGCATGGATCGCACCTGGCGCCAACTGCGCCACGAAGTGCCGTGGGTGAAAAAGTCGCCGGTGGAGTACGTGCATAAACACATCCGCTTCAGCACGCAGCCGATTGATGAACCCGAAGACCCCAAAGACCTCGACAAGCTGATCGAGATCATGGGCTACGACCAACTTTGTTTCAGCACGGATTATCCGCACTGGGATAACGACATGCCGGGGCAATCGCTGCGCGGGCTGCCCAAGGCCGAGCGGCAGAAGATATTTTGGGACAACGCACTCACAACCTTCCGTATGCGATAGAACGAGTGATGCAGGTGAATAACAAAATGGATGGCAAAACAGAGTGCGTTGCGGCGAAGGCTAACGTGAGCGCAGCGAACGTTAAGCGCAGCGGCCGTTGCCACAACGCGCTGACGACGTTTCGCATGCGTTAGTTTACGTTTCCGGTTCTGCATTTTCCCTCACCCTCGGTCCCTCTCCCGATGGGAGAGGGAGGAAAAGCCCTTCTCCCCCCGGGAGAAGGGTTGGGATGAGGGAGCGTTTTTGGGTATCACGAAAAATCATGGCAGCAGAAAAAAAGCAAATCACCGCAGGTCCGGTCGCCGACTTTCCCATCGGGAAATTCAAAATCATCGACCTCAATGGCCGTGAAATCGGCATCACGCAATTAAAGAATGGCGAGTTTCGCGCGGTGCGCAACGTATGCCCGCACAAAGGCGCGCCGGTTTGCCGCGGGCCTATCGGCGGCACGGCGCTGCCTAGCGCGGTAGGCGAGTTGATCTACGGGCGCGCGGGCGAAGTGCTGGCCTGCACGTGGCACGGCTTCGAGTTTGATCTGTTGACCGGTGATGAACTCATCCAGTCAGGCAAGCCCACGAAGTTGCTGATGTACCCCGTTGCCGTGCAGAACGGCAACGTGGTGGTTACGCTGTAAGGCCGCGTCTTACTCGGCTTTGATGCCGCTTTCGCGTATTACTTTACCCCAGCGCGCGATGTCGGCCTTGACCTGCTCGGTAAATTCCGCCTGCGAGTTGCCGACGGGTATCATTGCAATCGCGGTCAGGCGATCACGCATGTCCGGTGTTGCCATTGCCTTCATGATGTCACCGTGCAGGCGCGCGACGATCGGTTTGGGCACGCTGGCCGGTGCGAACACGCCCTGAAAGGTATCGGCCTCCATGCCTTTGTAACCCAGCTCGCCCATCGCGGGCACGTCCGGCAGCAGCGCCATGCGCTTTTCGGCGGTCACCGCGAGGCCGCGCAACGTGCCGGCTTTGACTTGCGACGCGAAGCTCGGCACCGAGGCAAAGCCGATCGGCACCTGGTTGCCGAGCAACGATTGAATCTGCGGGCCGGCGCCGCCGTAGGGGATGTGCCGCAGATCGAGCTTGAACGCGAGGCGGAACATTTCGCCTGACAAATGCGGCGTGGTTCCCGCGCCCGGCGACGAATAGTTGTGCTTGCCCGGTTGCGCACGCACCAGTTCAATCAGTTCCTTCACGCTTTTCGCCGGATGCGCGCTATGCACCGCCACCATGTTGGGCGCGGTGCCCACACAGGTGACCATCTGAAAATCGCGCAAGGCATCGTATGGCGGATTGGCATACAGCGTGGGGTTCACCGTGAACGCGGAGCTGGCGACCAGCAGCGTGTATCCATCGCCGGGCGCCTTGGCGGCCAAGCCAATGCCGATGTTCGCACCCGCGCCGGGACGGTTATCCACCACCACGGTTTGACCGAGACTCTCGGTGAGCTTGCCTGCCAGAATGCGCGCGATCACATCGGAAGCGCCGCCCGGCGCGAACGGCACGATGATACGCAGGGGCTTGGTGGGAAAGGCGGGCTGCTGTGCGGCGGCAGGCAGTGAGAGTGAAGCGAGAATTAGCGCGGTGAGTGAAGTGATGCGGCTTGCGGTCATGCAACAGCTCCTGAGAATGATTGGGGTTTAGCGGAAATCGTATGATAACCAAGAAGCGCGGGTATCTGCATACGATCAGCGCGTTGTACGCAGGATGGGTACTGGCCAATGGCCGTAACCCATCGCAGTTCAAGGTTACGATGGTTTGTGATGGGTTGCGCTGCGCTCCACCCATCCTACGGAGACTGTTGTCGGGTTTAATGAAAATCCCGTGAGGCGGTCGCCAGCGTGCCGAGCAGGCGGGTGTGGTCGGTGAGGCGGCGCGCGATGAGGTGTATCACGCTGCCTTCGCGTTGCAGTTTTCCTTCAACGCCCATCAACCGCGCGCCGAGTAATTCGCGCCGCTGGTTTTCTGCGATGCGGCCCCACACCACGACGTTGATGGTGCCGGTTTCGTCTTCGAGCGTGACAAACACCACGCCGCTGGCGGTGCCGGGGCGCTGGCGGCAGGTGACGATGCCAGCGGCACGGGTGATCCGGCCATCGGGCAATTGCGCCAGCGCGGCGGCGGTGACGAGTTTCATGCGCGTGAGTCGCGGGCGCAGCAGCGCCAGCGGGTGACGCCCCAGCGTGAGGCCGATGCTGCGGTAGTCGGCGACGATGTTTTGGCCTTCGCTGGGCGCGGGTAGTTGCGGCGGCGTTTCGATAATGGGGATGTCTTCAAACAACCGCGGCTGTGGTTGCACGCCCGCGGCGAGCCAGTGCGCGTTGCGGCGGTGACCGGCGAGGGTGGCTAACGCACCGGCGGCGGCGAGGCGTTGCAGATCGGCTTGGTTTAGTCGGTTTTTTTCTGAAAGACTTTCGATGCTTTCAAATGGGGATTGCGCGCTTCCCCTGCCCTCACTCCAACCCTCTCCCGCCCCAAGGCGGGAGAGGGAGTTTCTTTGATTGCGGCTGGCAACAATGAGAAGCGCGCTCGCCCGCGACAGGCCCCGAATCATGCAAAGCCCCAGCCGCACCGCGAACGCACCATCCTCGCGCGGCTCCAGCGTGCATTCACATTCGCTGGCAGTGACATCCACGGGCAGCACCTCAACGCCGTGGCGTTGCGCGTCCTGCGTGAGTTGCGAGGCCGAATAAAAACCCATCGGTTGGCTGTTCAGCAGCGCCGCGAGAAACGGCGCGGGTTCGTAGTGTTTGAGCCACGCCGACACGTACGCGAGCAAGGCGAAACTTGCCGAGTGCGATTCGGGGAAACCGTATTCGCCGAAGCCGCAAATCTGCTGATAAATCTGTTCGGCGAATGCTTGCGTGTAGCCGCGCTCGCGCATGCCTTCGATCAGCCGCGCATGAAAATGTTCAAGCCCGCCTTTTTTCTTCCACGCGGCCATCGAGCGGCGCAGTTGATCGGCTTCGCCCGGCGTAAAA
>VFLF01000428.1 GCA_009885185.1 Nitrosomonadales bacterium
AGCGCTGCGCGAACCGGATGTGCAGCAACGTCTGGTTGACCTTGGCGTGCGCCCGATCGGAAGCAACCCCGATGAATTCGCAGAGTTCCTGAAAAAGGATAAAGCCAAGTGGGATGGCGTTATTCGCGCCGCCAATATACGCCTCGACTAACCCTGCCATCTTGGGGAACTCCACCATGACCGTCGATATCGAAAAATTGCGTGCCTCGATTCCCTGTGCGCAGCCACCTTTCTCGCTAAAAAAGCTTGGCCATGTGGTGATCAAGGTAACAGACCTCCAGCGATCGCTGGAGTTTTATGCGGGCGTACTGGGCTTCAAGGTCTCGGACATCATCGGCGACGACAGGATGCCGGGCGGCATGATTTTCCTGCGCTGCAATCCGGATCATCACGGCATCGCGCTGGTGGGCGGCGCGCCGGGGGCTACGCAGCAACACGAGCTGCATCACATCGCGTTTGAAGCCGCCTCTTTGGATGACGTCTTTCGCGCACGCGATCACCTGCGCGCGCACGGCACCACCATCGTGTTCGAAGGTCGCCGCGGCGCGGGCGCGCAGGTGGCGATTGAGTTTCTCGATCCCGATGGCCACAACGTTGAGTTCTATTGGGGCATCGATCAGATCGGCGCGGATGGCGTTTCACGTCCGCCGCACGAGTGGCGTGCTGCGAAATCACTGGAAGACGCGGTGGCGAATCCGCCCGTTAAGCGATTATAAAATAATAAATAAAAACAAATAGTTACGTTAGTTTCTACTCCGGCGCCTTGCCCCACAACTCCTTCAGCCGCGCGTCGCGCCCGCAGCCGTTGCGATAAACCCGGTAGCGCACCGGATTCTTGATGTAATAGTCCTGATGGTATTCCTCGGCGCGATAAAACTCCGGGGCCTTGGTGATTTCGGTGACGATAGGTTGCTTGAAGGGCTTGGATTTATCCAGCGCGGCCTTGGACGCTTCGGCGGCCTTGCGTTGCGCGTCGTCGTGGAAAAAGATGCCGCTACGGTACTGCGAGCCATGATCGCAGAACTGCGCGTTTTTCACCGTCGGATCAATGTTCATCCAGAACACTTCCAGCAGTTTTTCATACGTCACTTTCGACGGGTCGTATTCCACTTGCACCACTTCGGTGTGGCCGGTGCGTCCGGTGGAAATTTGTTCGTAGGTCGGGTTCTTGACTTGGCCGCCCATGTAGCCCGAGGTCGTCGAAATCACGCCGGGCAGCTTGTCATAGGGGGCTTCCATGCACCAAAAGCAGCCGCCGGCGAAGGTTGCCTTGGCGGTCTTGACGGGCGATTGGGCGAGGGCGGGCGCGGCGCCCATGAACAAAAGCGCAGCAATTGCAAACCAATGACGAAACTGAACCATGATGGCCTCCTTGATTACGCGCGGCGGTCATTGCGTCTGCCGCGTCCACCGGTTTGGTCGGCGTTTGGCCCCGGAGCTTACAACGAATAATGGTAAGGTTACGCCAACCGCTACGACTTAGTGGGCGAAATCGTTGCAGAATTCCCCGCTACACGAAATACACGAAAGGATAGGCATGAGCACAGTGCAACCCAGCAAGGAAATCGCAACCCTCGGCGGCGGCTGTTTCTGGTGTCTGGAGGCCGTTTTCGACGATCTCAAGGGCGTTATTTCAGTCGAGTCGGGCTACATGGGCGGCAAGTATCCGAGCCCGACCTACGAGCAGGTGTGCAACGGCAACACCGGCCATGCCGAGGTGGTGCAGATCACGTTCGACCCCGCCGTGGTGACGTTCAAAGAGGTGCTGGAAGTGTTTTTCGTGATTCACGACCCGACCACGCTCAACCGCCAGGGCAACGACAGCGGCACGCAGTACCGTTCGGCGATTTTTTATCACTCGCCCGAGCAAAAAATCGCGTCTGAACAGGTGATTGCGAATCTCGGCGGCGCGGGTCTATGGCGCGACCCCATCGTCACCGAAGTGACGCCGACGACGGTTTTCTACATCGCCGAGGATTACCATCAGGAATATTTCGCGCGCAATCCCGGCGCGGGTTATTGCCAGTTCGTGGTCGCGCCCAAGGTGGCGAAATTCCGCAAGCACTTTTTGAGCAAGCTCAAAAAGGCGGTTTAAGAACAGGGCATTACCGTAAAGGCGTAAAGGAAACTCAAAGAACTTCTTTGCGGTGGGTTTTTACAGCTGATGAATCAGTAGTCCCCCGAACTCCCGCCGCCGCCGGAGTCCCCGCCACCGCTGGAAAAGCTGTCGCCGCCACCGCCGCCTCCACTCGAGCTCCACCCGCCCGACGAACTCGACCAGCTATCGCGGCTGTGATTGACGCCGCCAAAGTTGCGCCTGCCACGGCGGCGGTCGGCAAGGGACGTGCGCATTCTGTTTTTGTACCACTCAGTACGCGGCAGCAGCAGCTTGGCCAAGGGGTAGCCGACCAGGTACACGCCCAGAATCGTCATCGCGCCGGTGAAACCGACCACCACAATCGGAAACAGCGCCCAAAACGGAATCAGGAAGAAATACAAAAACCATCCCATGCCCGGCGTAAAAATGCCGATGACGGTAAACAGGCCGATGATGCCGAATACGAACACGCCGATCAGGATGCGCTCGGTGAGCGAGAGGTTGGGGTCCTTGAAGCCGGAGGACGCTTCTTTCGCGTCGGGGGATTCCGAGGGCGAGATGTCCTCCCAGCAGCGCGGCGGG
>VFLF01000271.1 GCA_009885185.1 Nitrosomonadales bacterium
CAACGACGGACCGGCCGCCATCATCAGCGGCACGGCAACGAACTGCACCACCGGGGTGAAATCCTTGATCGCGTCGTATGACACCTTTTTGTAGAGATGCGGATTGATCACATGCGGTATTGAGGTAAACAGCAGCGTATAGCCGTCTGGCGCGGCGCGCGCGGCAATCTCGGTGGCCACCAGCCCGCCCGCCCCGCCGCGATTGTCCACCACCACTTGCTGCGCCAGTTGCTCGGTCAATTGCTGCGCAGCGATGCGTCCCAGAATATCCGCCGCGCCGCCCGGCGGAAAACCGACGAGCAACCGCACCGGGCGCGACGGATAGTCGGCGGACAATGCCACATTCGCAAACATCCATCCCGCAACGGACAGGGCAAACGCAAACGTCAATCCAACCGACCCTTTTTCATCCTTCATCCTTCATCCTTAAGAACGTCACTCCGGCTTCGCCCCCGATACTTTCACCGCCCTGCCCCATTTGTCGATTTCGGTGCGGATGTAAGCGGTGAATTGCTCCGAAGTGTCACCGATGAATTCGGCGCCTTCGGGTTGCATGCGATTACGAATTTCCGGCAGCCCGATCGCGCGCAGGGTTTCCGCATGCAGCTTGCTAACGATGTCACGCGGCGTGGCCGCCGGCACGTGCACACCAAACCACGAACCGGTTTCAAACCCCTTGAAGCCCTGCTCCTGCAACGTAGCGATTTCGGGCGCCGCCGGCGAGCGTTTCGCGCTGGTCATTGCCAACGCGCGCACCCGCTGATTTTTAACATGCGGTATGGTGGAGACCATCGCGCCAAAGTAAATTTCGATATGGCCCGCCACCACGTCAACCAACGCCGGCGAAGCGCCCTTGTACGGCACATGCACCATTTTCACGCCGGCCATGGATTTAAACAGTTCACCCGCCAGGTGATGCGGGCTGCCGATGCCGGTGGAACCGTGGCGCAACTGACCCGGCTGCGCGCGGGCGAGCGCGACCAGATCTTTCGCGTTTTTCACCGGCACCGAGGGATGCACTACCACAATACCCGGCGTGCTCGCCATATTGGTCACATGCACAAAATCTTTCTGAAAGTCGAAACTCATTTTCGGGTAGAGCGCGGGGTTAATCACATTCGCCACCGTGCCAAGCAGCAGCGTGTAGCCGTCCGGCGCGCTTTTCGCCACCATTTCAGTGGCAATATTCGTGGCGCCGCCGGGTCGGTTTTCCACGATCACCGTATGCCCCCATGCGTCGGTGAACTTCGCGCCCACCGCGCGCGCGAGCATATCGGCGGTGCCGCCGGGCGTGTATCCGACCATCCAGCGTATCGCGCGATTTGGATACGCGCTCGCGCCCTGCGCGTCAGCCTCGGCGGCTACGCCGGCAAGAGCCAGTGCGATAAGGGCAAAAGCCGTTGCTGGAATGTGTGTCGAATGCGTGCAAAGTTGTGGTTTCATGCAGGGACTCTTTTTAAAGTTATGCTTAAAAACATATAGTTACATTATAAGTGCGAGGCCGAGCCGTCACCAGCCCAGCACATATGCCGGTCGCCGCGGATCGGCGCCGCCGTGCATCACACCTCGCTTGGCGTCGTTGACGATGGTGCACACCGCGCCCGCAAGCCAGGTGTATTCCGGCCACGCACGCACGTCATGCCCGCGCGCGGCAAGCGCGGCGTTCACCGAGGGATTGACGCGCGACTCGATATACAACCGGTCCGGATAATACTTGTGCGGTTCGAACGAGCCGGGAAAACTGTAGGTTGAAAAACGCGGCGCTTCAATCGCATCCTGCGCCGACATGCCGAACACGTTGACGTTGAGAAAAACCTGCAGCATCGCCTGCGTCTGCACGTCGCCGCCCGGCGTGCCGAAAGGCATGAGCACCTTGCCGTTCTTGAATGCCAGCGCCGGGTTGGGCGTCAAGCGCGGACGTTTTCCCGGCGCCACCGACGACGGATGCGTGGGGTCCGCCCACGACTGCGTACCGCGTCCCGAACACAAAATGCCCACGCCCGGGATGATCGGCGTCTGATCCGAGCCATCGCTGGGCGTACACGACATGGCGTTGCCGTGACGATCAATCACGCACAGGTACGATGTATCGCCCGGCCCCGGCGCTTCGGAACCCTGCGGCGGCGGCATCGAGCGGTTATCAAATGCCGTCAGCGTTTTCGGATCACCGCCGCGCGGCATGCCCGCGCACGCGGCATCCATGCGAATACGCGAGCGTTGCCACGCGGCGTATTTTTCGCTCATCAGCCCGGCCATTGGCACTTTTACAAAATTCGGATCACCGAAATGATTATGCCGGTCGGAGAACACGAGTTTCAGCGCCTCGGTCAGCACGTGGATGTAATCGGCGGAGTTGTGTCCCAACGCGCGCAGGTCGTAGCCCTTGAGGATATTCAGCGCCATCGGCAGCGACGGCCCCTGCGACCACGGGCCGCAGGCGTGCAGGTCGATGCCTTCAAATCGCGTGCGTACCGTCGGCTCCTGCTTCACGCTGAATTCAGCGAAGTCCTCGAAGCGCATCAATCCGCCTTCTTGTTCGATGAACTTCGTCACCTCGCGCGCGATGTCGCCCTTGTAAAACGCATCGCGCGCGGCTTTCAACCCGGCCTTGCGGCCTTTCTTGCGCGCAACCTTGCGTTCTTCATCCGCCAGAAATTTGAGGGTGCGTCCGAGATCGGCCTGCACAAAAATCTCGCCGACCTGCGGCACTCGGCCTTTGGGCAAAAACACTTTCGCGCTCGACGGCCAGCGTTCGTAATCCTTGCGATGGGTTTCGATGAACTGCGACAGCAGCGGATACACCGCGAAGCCTTCGCTGGCAAAACGGATCGCGGCAGACGCCACCTCGCCGAAACTCATGGTGCCGTAATTCGACAGCGCGGTCAGCCACGCATCGGGCGCGGCGGGTACCACGCAGCGCTCGACACCGGGCGGAATTTTACCGCCATGTTTTTTCTGAAAATAATCCGGCGTGATCGCCTTCGGCCATACGCCGAGGCCGTCGATGCAATGCACCTTTTTGTCCTTGGCGGTGTAAATAATCTGCGGCGCGACACCGCCGAAATTCACCTTGTCGGTCTGCAACACCTCAATGGCGATGCCCGCCGCGACACCGGCATCGATGGCATTGCCGCCGGCTTCAAGGATTTCGAATGCGGCATGCGCGGCAAGATAGTGCCCCGCCGCCGCAACGTGGCGCGTGCCCATAATCGTTAAACGGGGGGAGGATTTCATCGGAAGTTCTCGACATTTCTCGAACAGTTGGGAATGGTGTAGATTCTAGCTTCATTCTCAGGACTGGTCAGCATGAGTTCCCGCCTACACATCAGGTTCAATCCACGCGTGGCATTCTCGTGGTGCGTCGTACTGCTGTTGCTTGCCATCCGCCCGGTCGCCGCCCAAGCCCCCGGCTGGAAGCCCAACAAACCCGTCGAAATCATCGTCGGCGTCTCGCCAGGCGGCGGTATCGACCGCACCGCGCGCACGTTGCAACGGCTGATGCACGAAAAACGCTTCATCGAGGTAACCGCCACGGTCATCAACAAACCTGGCGGCGGCGGTGTCATTGCACAGACCTATCTCAATCAACACGCGGGCGATGCGCATTACGTCTACCTCACCGCCACTTCGTTGCTCACCAATCACATCACCGGCAAAAGCAGCTTGAGCCACAAGGATGTTACGCCGCTGGCCATGTTGAGCGACGAATACATCGGCCTCGCGGTCAATATGGATTTATCGATTAAAACCGCGAAAGACCTGCTGGAAGCCGTAAAAACGCGCCCCGAATCGCTGCCGGTGGGCATCGCCACCGCCATCGGTAACACCAATCACATCACCGCCGCCATGGTGACAAAAATCGCCGGCGGTGACGTAAAAAAATTGCGCGTGGCCGTGTTCGGTTCAGGCGGCGAAGCCATGACCGCGGCAATCGGCGGGCACGTCGGCATGGTGGCGACGCCGGCGGCAAATCTCGCGGCCCATATGCAAGCAGGCCGCCTGCGCGTGCTGGCGGTGGCGGCGCCCCAGCGCCTCTCCGGCGCACTGGCCAACGTACCCACATGGCGCGAGTTGGGCGTCAACGCCGTGGTAGCCAACTGGCGACCGATGATCGCTCCCAAGGGCTTGAATGCCGCGCAAATCGCTTTCTGGGAAGACGCCTTCGCCAAACTCACGCGCACGCCTGAATGGCGTGCCGAGGTCGAGAACGGCGGCAGCGTCAATAACTACCTGAACAGCCGTGAACTCGCGAACCATTTCGACGCACAGTACGCGGAATTTAAAGCCGTACTCGGCGATCTGGGCCTTGCAAAATAGGCACGTGCGTCATCCAGATACCACGGCAGCACGTGTATGATCTGAGATCAGAATCGGAGGAGAAAACCCTTGAACCATCAAAAAACAACTTGGCGCACACCCGGCGTGGCCTGCGCGCTGCTGTTGATCGCATCCACGGCCGGGGCGCAGACCTATCCTGCCAAAACCATCCGCATGCTGGTGCCCTTCGCCGCCGGCGGCAACACCGACATCATCGCGCGCATCGTCGCGCCGGAAATGGGCAAGCTGTTCGGTCAGCAGATCGTGATCGATAACCGCGGCGGCGCCGGCAGCATAATCGGCACCGAAATTGCCGCCAAGTCGCCGCCCGACGGCTACACACTGATTACCGTTTCCGCCGCGCACGTCATCAACCCGGCGATGGTAAAAAAACTGCCCTATGACTCGATCAAGGATTTCACCGCGATCTCGATGATCGCCGACGTGCCCACCGCGCTGGTGGTGCATCCCGCGTTGCCGGTAAAAACGGTGAAGGAGTTCACTGCGCTGGCACGCGCACGTCCGGGACAAATCACCTACTCCACGGGTGGTCGAGGCACCGTCGGCCATCTGGCTGGCGAGTTATTCAGCTCAATAGAAAAAGTGAAGCTGATCCACGTGCCATATAAAAGTACCGGACTGTCGGTGATCGACCTGCTGGCGGGCCACGTGCAAA
>VFLF01000557.1 GCA_009885185.1 Nitrosomonadales bacterium
CCTTGCGCTCATCGACTTCTTTTTGCTTCAGTGCCGCCGTCAGCAAACGAATGGCATCGCGCTTGCGGGCATCGCCCGCGCGCATGGCATCCTTCATATCCTGGGTGATTTGTTCTCTGAGCGACATGATGACTCCCGGTGGCTCCAAAAATGCAAAAAGGGCGAAGAACCGAGCCTTCACCCTTCTACATCAAGCGGCTGATTGGCCGCCTGAGCGAATGCCTGAGCGAATTAATACATCTTCGGCGGCAACGTTTGCGAACGCAGGCGCTTGTGCGTGCGCTTCACGGCGGCGGCGAGCTTGCGCTTGCGTTCCCACGTGGGCTTTTCGTAGAACTCACGGGCGCGCAAATCGGTCAGCAGACCGGTTTTTTCAACAGTGCGCTTAAAGCGACGCAGCGCGACTTCAAAAGGCTCGTTTTCCTTGATGCGGACAGTAGTCATCAGCGTACCTGAATCCCTTCGGTTATTGCTTCGGTAATTTCTGTAGATGGTTCTTGGCGAGCGAAAAGTCTCGTATTATAACAAGCGCTTGGCTTTATTTGAAGTCCCCTGAAGCCCCGCTCCCACACACCCCTGCCAGCCTATCGAAAGCCAAGTCATTGTTAATTCTAGGAATTGAGACATCCTGCGACGAATCCGGCGTGGCACTGTACGACAACGGCATGGGTTTGCTCGGCCATAAACTGCATACCCAGATGGCGATGCACGCCGATTATGGCGGGGTAGTGCCGGAACTGGCGTCTCGCGATCATATCCGCCGCGTGCTGCCGCTCACCCGAGAATTACTCGCCGACGCGGGCAAAAACCTCACTGATCTGAACGCCATCGCCTATACGCAGGGGCCGGGGCTCGCCGGCGCGTTGTTAGTGGGTGCCAGCATCGCGCACGGAATGGCGTACGCGCTGGGTATTCCCGCCATCGGCATTCATCACCTCGAAGGCCATTTACTGTCGCCGCTGCTGGCTAACCCCGCGCCGACGTTTCCGTTTGTGGCGCTGCTGGTATCGGGCGGCCACACGCAATTGATGCAGGTTGAGGGCGTCGGCGCTTACACCCTGCTCGGCGAAACCGTGGATGACGCCGCCGGCGAAGCCTTCGACAAAACCGCGCAACTGCTCGGACTCGGCTATCCCGGCGGGCCAAAAATCGCAGCACTTGCCGAACAAGGCGTGGCGGGCCGCTTTAAGCTGCCCCGGCCCATGCTTGCCAGCAGCAACTTCAATTTCAGTTTTAGCGGGCTAAAAACCGCCGTGCTCACCGCCGTGCGCGGCAAAACGCTCTCAGATACGGACAAAGCCGATCTCGCGGCGGAGTTTCAGGCGGCAGCCGTGGACGTACTGACGGCAAAATCACTGCGCGCTCTGGAAGAAACGGGCTTGTCGCAACTGGTTGTCGCCGGCGGCGTGGGCGCCAACAAGCTGCTGCGCGAACAACTCACCCGGCAGGCCGAGCAACAAGGTTGCCGCGTGTTTTATCCTCCGCTGGAATTATGCACCGACAACGGCGCGATGATTGCGCTGGCGGGGGCGTTGCGGTTGGCTGCGGGTCATGACGAGAGTGCGGACAATCACGCCTTCACCGTGCGCCCGCGCTGGAACCTCGAAGAACTACGTCCCGCCTGAGAAATTACGGCTTGGCCTTCGCGCCGAGTTTGCTTTCGGTGCCGGCGATGATTTTTTTGATATTCGCGTGATGGCGGTAAATCAATAGCACCGCCACCACCATTACACCAGCAAAAAAAGGATGTGCGAAGCCGTAGAACATCCACGTCGCGAACGGCGCGAACGCCGCCGCGGTAATCGATGCCAGCGACGACATGCGAAAAAACAGCGCCATGATGACCCACGTGCCCATGGCGCCCAGCGCGATATAGACATGGAAGCCGAACAACACACCCAGTGCCGTAGCCACGCCCTTGCCGCCCTCGAAACGATGAAACACCGGGTACATATGGCCGATCACCGCCAGCGCGGCGGCCAGCGCCATGGTTAACTCCACCGAACCGGCATCCGCATAACGCGCGGCCAGCCATACCGGCAACCAGCCCTTGAGCGCATCGCCCAGCAGCGTGATCACCGCCGCCGACTTGCGCCCCGACCGCAACACATTGGTGGCGCCGGGGTTACCCGAGCCATAGGTGCGCGGATCGGGCAAACCAAACGCGCGGCTGACGATCACGGCAAACGAAATCGAGCCGATTAGATAGGCCGCGCCCGCCAGAAGCACTGTGTTCATATTACCGTGGCCCTGTCATTTCCAATAGAATCGCGGTTGATTTTAGCCCAATCACCACGGACACGCATGGACACAATCTTCATTCACGAACTGCGCTTGAGCGTCAAACTCGGCATCTATGCGTGGGAAAAAGTCGCGCCGCAAGCGGTGCAGTTTGATCTCGACATCGGTCTGCCCGACGCTCGCGCGGCAGCGAGCAATTCCATCGACGACACCATCGATTATTCAAAGGTCGTCGCGCGCATCGAAGCCCTGACGCGCGACACGCACTTTCCGCTGGTGGAAAAACTGGCCGAGGATATCGCGCAGATCATCCTCGGCGAATTCAAGGCGCCATGGGTGAAAGTCAGTGTCGCCAAGCTGGCGGCGCTTAAGAATGTGAAGCGGTTGGGGGTCACCATCGAGCGCGGCATGCGTGGCTGAACATCATCCCCGCGGATGATGCTTCGCATGTAACTGCTTCAACCGCTCCCGCGCCACGTGGGTGTAAATCTGCGTCGTTGAAATATCCGAGTGTCCCAGCAACAGTTGCACCACGCGCAAATCCGCGCCGTGATTCAACAAGTGCGTGGCGAAGGCGTGGCGCAACACGTGCGGCGAGATGTTCGTGTTCAACCCCGCTTCCAGCGCATAACGCTTGATGATCTGCCAGAACGACTGGCGCGTCATGGCGCTGCCGCGTGATGTCACGAAGAGATCGTCGCTGGCTTTGCCCGCGAGCAATGCAGGGCGAGCCACCGCGACATAACGCTTCAGGCACGCCAGCGATTCCTCACCCAGCGGCACCAGCCGTTCCTTGGAGCCTTTGCCGAGCACGCGCACCACGCCCATGTCCTGACTCACCTGCGGCAGTTTTAACGTCACCAGTTCCG
>VFLF01000147.1 GCA_009885185.1 Nitrosomonadales bacterium
GGTCGTGGTGCCGTCACCGGCCACGTCGGACGTCTTCGACGCGACCTCGCGCACCATCTGCGCGCCCATGTTCTGGTACGGATCCTCGAGCTCGATTTCCTTGGCGACCGACACGCCGTCCTTGGTGATGGTCGGCGCGCCGTACGAGCGCTCCAGCACCACGTTGCGGCCCTTGGGGCCGAGCGTCACCTTGACGGCATCGGCGAGAATATTGACGCCCGCGACAATCTTGGTGCGGGCCGAATCATGAAACCTGACATCTTTTGCAGCCATGTTGCTTCTCCTCGTTTACTTCGGATTTATTTAATTCGGAATTATTCGATAACGCCCATGATGTCTTCTTCGCGCATGACCAGCAGCTCTTCGCCGTCGACCTTGACGGTCTGACCGGAATACTTGCCGAACAACACGCGGTCGCCCACTTTCACGTCGATGGGGACAATTGTGCCGTCGTCCTGGCGCTTGCCGGTGCCCACGGCCTTGACTTCGCCTTGCTCCGGTTTTTCGGCCGCAGTGTCGGGAATGACAATGCCCGATGCGGTTTTACGTTCTTCTTCCAATCGCTTGACGATGACGCGGTCGTGAATGGGACGGATTTTCATGGGTGATGCTCCTGGGTGAACTGCTGTGATATCGAGCCTGAACGGGTGGAATCGCCAATACGCGCTTCTGCGCATTAGCACTCGATGGGGTAGAGTGCTAATGATGCGCTATAAATACTTTGAAATCAATTACTTATTTGATGTGAGTCGCTCAGCCGGAATCGCCTGCATTTGCCTTTTAAATCAAGGGCAAGGCGGGGTACTCGTGCGTGAAGTCACGCGTGTTGTGCAGAAATTGCAGCAGATGGGCGCGTCGTTTAAGTATACCGCCGAGGGTATTATTATAACTATTTGTTTTTAAACATTACTTCCCGTGTCGATATGCCGTGAAGCTTGACGCAATTTGTGCTTTAATGTAAAAATGCTTTTATGCGAACCACGCTGGATCTACCCGACGACACCTTTCGCAAGCTGAAAGCCGAAGCTGCGCTGCGCGGCTACAAGCTCAAGGAGCTCGTTACCGAGTTCATTGAGCGTGGGCTGAACGAAGGGCCTCGACCGCCCGCTGCACAGGCCCCGCGCCCCATCTACGCCATTCCGATTGCCCGCGAGGCCGACGGTACTGTCACCCCCGCCCTCAGCAACGCACAGTTTCAGGCCATCCTCGACGACGAAGACCTCGTGCAAATCCAACGCACCGCGCCGCAAGACCCGCCGCGCCCGTGACGGCGCACTTGGCTGCTCACTTGACCGATCTCCTCGACATCAACGTCTGGCTTGCGCTCGTCGACAAGCGTCACGTGCAGCATCAAGCCGCCAGTCGTTACTGGGAAACACAGGCCTCCGAAACGCTGGCGTTTTGCCGTGTCACCGCGCTGGGTTTTTTGCGCCTGAGCACGCACGCCCGCGCGCTCGCCAATCCACTCAGCCCGCAGGAAGCGTGGACCATTTACCGCCAGTTTCTCGCCATTCCGATACTGCGTTTTCTGGCGGAACCGGCCGGCCTTGATGATTGCTTTCACGCGCTGACTTGCACGCCCGCTTTCCCACATCATTTGTGGACGGACGCCTATCTGGCCGCGTTTTGCCTGGCAGGCAATTACCGGTTCGTCTCGTTCGATGGCGATTTCCAGCGTTTCCCCGCGTTGAATTTTCTCCACCTCGCGCCGCCAGACAGCCAGTAAAATTGCCCAACACAGTGGCCAAATTGAACCAGGGTGAGCATGTCCTTAGCGCGCACCCGTTTCGAGACGCGCATCGACGCAAAGGTTATGCAGAGAACAACTCATGTTTGCGCCTTTAATGTAAAAATGTAAACAAGGAAGCCATGTCCAAAATCACCATCATCAATCCTGCGCTGTACGACGATGCGCCGCCGCATGCGCTGGCGCCGCAGCTCGCCGGCTTGCGTGGCGCGCGCATCGCTTTTGTCGATAACAGCAAGGTCAACGCGGACGTGTTTATTGGCCGCATGCAGGCGCTGCTGGGCGAGCGTCATGGCGTGGCTGCTGCCGGCATTGCGCGCAAGCTGGCGCCGAAAGATGATCTTACCGACGCAGATCTTCAGTGGCTCAAGCAATGTGATGCCGTGGTGCAGTGTCTGGGCGACTGAGGCACTTCCACTTCCGTCAGCGTGTCTGACGGTGTCAAACTCGAAACGGCGGGCGTGCCGACCGTCACCGTGTGCAGCGACGCATTCGCGGGCGCGGCGCGGCGGCAGGCGGCCGGGCGCGGCATGGCGGATCTGCAGGTGATCGAGGTGCCGCATCCCATGCACACCGCGCCCAAATCCGCCGTGACCGCACGCGCCGAGGCCGCCGTGCAGCAGGTGGTGCAGGCGTTGACGCAACGCGCTGCCACGACAAAAGCGGACGTCGCACCGCGTCTCGCGGACACGCTGGAACTCGACGCCTCACCCGACGCCTTGCAGGCTTTTTTTCACGATCAAGGCTGGAGTGATGGTTTGGCTATCGCGCCGCCGACAGCAACAGCGGTGCAGGCGATGTTGGCTGCCGCCGGATGCGATGCAAGGCAAACCATAGGCCCAGTGCCGCCACGCATGCGCCATGCCACGCTGGACAAGATTGCCGCCAATGCGGTGATGGCCGGTTGCCGCGCGGATTATTTTCCGGTGGTGCTGGCGGCGGTGGAAGCCGCGCTCGATGAAAACTGCCGGCTCTACGGTATTCAAACCGCCACCAACAATTCGACGCCGCTGATTATCGTTAATGGCCCGGTGGTGGATGCGCTCGGCTTCAACGCGCGCGGCAACGTGTTTGGGCA